>NZ_JAKWFH010000080.1:0-24650 GCF_029522185.1 Burkholderia sp. IO2
CGGGCGGCCGGCAACGCGGAGCGACCGGTGGCGCGCGGCAAGCGCGAACGCGAGGCCGCCGGCGCCCCGGCGCCGATACGACCCCGCACACCGCCGCCCGCCCGGCGCGGGCGTCACGTCGCGCGTACCGCGACGCCGGCCATGCCGCCGCGCTTCTCGATCGCCCGCGCGGACACGATCGACAGGAGTGCAGACAACATCACGTAAACCCCGACGAGCCACGGCGCGCCGCCGTTCGCACGCAGCAGCGCGGTCGCGACGATCGGCGTGAGGCCGCTCGCGAAGATGCCCGACACCTGGTAGACGAACGAAATGCCCGTGTAACGCACGTTCGCGTCGAACAGCTCGGCGAACAGCGCGGCCTCCGGCCCGTACGCCATCGCATAGAAGATCCCGAACGGAATCACCAGCGCGAGCCACACGGCGAGCAGGTTCGTCGACTGCGTCTGCAGCAGCCAGAACGCGGGCAGCACCGACAGCCCGCACAGCGTCGCGCCCCACCGGTACACGCGCGCACGGCCGAGCCGGTCCGACAGGCTGCCGAACACGGGGATGAACCCGCACATCACGACGGCCGCGCTCATCACGCCGAGCAGCGCGTCGCCGCGCGAGATCGACAGGTTACGCGTCATGTAGCCGATCGAGAACACCGCGAACACGTTGAAGAACACGCCGTCGATATAGCGCGCGCCCATCCCGAGCAGGATCGCCTGCCGGTAGTTGCCGAGCAGCTCGACCACCGGCAGCTTCGTGTCGCGCCGCTGACGCTTGAGCGCGACGAACTCGGGCGTGTCGGCCACGCGCGTGCGGATGTAGAAGCCGACCGCGACGAGCAGCAGCGACGCCGCGAACGCGACGCGCCAGCCCCATGCGAGGAACGCGGCGTCCGGCAGCGCGCGCGACAGCCCGGCGACGACGCCGGCCGCGAGACACAGCCCGATCGCGAGACCGATCTGCGGCAGGCTCGCATACAGTCCGCGCCGGTGCGGCGGCGCGTATTCGTATGCCATCAGCACCGCGCCGCCCCACTCGCCGCCGAGGCCGATCCCCTGCAGCACGCGCAGCGTCAGCAGCAGCACGGGCGCCCACATGCCGATCTGCGCGTAGGTCGGCAGGAACGCGACGCCGGCCGTCGACACGCCCATGATCAGCATCGTCAGGATCAGCGCCGACTTGCGCCCGACGCGGTCGCCGAGATGGCCGAACAGCAAGCCGCCGAGCGGCCGCGTGACGAAGCCGACCGCGAACGTCGCATACGCGAGCATGGTCGACACGAACGCGTCGCCGGACGGAAAGTACTGCTTGTCGAACACGATGCCGGCGACCACGCCGTACAGGAAAAAGTCGTACCACTCGACGGTCGCGCCGATCACGCTGGCCGCGGCCACGCGTCGGACGACCCGGGAATCGATTGCCATGCGAGCTTCTCCAGGTAAGGATGCGCCGCAACCTGCCCCGACGCCGTGCCGGCGGGGGCATCGATGAGCGCGCGGCGGCCGTCCGGGCGCAGGAGCACGGGCCGCGCGGGCGCTGCGCGCTACGCGAGCGCCTCGGCGGCCGGCGCGACGCTGCGGCCGCGATCGGCCTCGCGCGCGTCCTCCAGGATCATGTCGGACGCCTTCTCGGCGACCATCACGATCGGCACGTTGGTATTGCCCGATACGAGCGTCGGCATGATCGAGCAGTCGACCACGCGCAAGCCGCGCGTGCCATACACGCGCAGCCGCTCGTCGACGACCGCGAGCGGATCGCTCGCGACGCCCATTTTCGCGGTGCCGGACGGATGGAAGATCGTCTGTCCGTACTCGCGGCAGAACTCGAGCAGCTCGTCGTCCGTCTGCGCGTCCGCGCCGGGCCGCACCTCACGCTTCATCAGCGGCGCCATCGGCTCGGCGGCCGCGACACGGCGCGCGAAGCGCACGCCGGCCACCGTCGTGCGGCGGTCGCGCTCGGTGTCGAGATAGTTCGGCTGGATCGACGGCGCGTCGCGCGCATCGTCGGTCCGAATCCGTACGGTCCCGCGCGATTCGGGCCGCAACTGGCAGATCGAGTACGTGCAGCCGGGAAACGGATGCACACTGCCGCCCGCCGAGTCGGCCGACAGCGTCGAGAAATGGAACTGGATGTCGGGCGTCGCGGATTCGTCCGGCAACGCGCGGCAGAACATCCCGCCCTGGTTGATCCCGATCGCGAGCGGGCCGCCGCGGAACAGCGCCCATTGCAGCCCCATCTTCGCACGGCCGACCCACGAATGCAGCTCGTCGTTGGTCGTGATCGGCTTCGTCACCTCGTAGATCAGCCGTACCTGCAGATGATCCTGCAGGTTCTCGCCGACGCCCTTCCGATCGGCCACGACCGCAATCCCGTGCCGGTCCAGCAGCGCGGCGGGCCCGACGCCCGACACCTGCAGCAATTGCGGCGACTGCAGCGCGCCGGCCGCGAGGATCACCTCGCGCAGCGCGCGCACCTCGTGCACCTTGCCGTGCTGCACGTAGCGCACGCCGGACGCCTGCGCGCCGTCGAACAGCACCTTCAGCGCCTGCGCGTCGGTCTCGACGTGCAGGTTCGGCCGTCCGCGCGCGGGCTTCAGGTACGCGACCGCGGTCGAGCAGCGCAGGCCGTTGCGCGTCGTCAGCTGGTAGTAGCCGACTCCCTCCTGGTCGCCCGTGTTGAAGTCGTCGACCGTGCGCACGCCGAGCCGGTTCGACGCGGCGACGAACGCGTCGACGAGTTCGTGCCGCTGCCGGATCGCCGACGCCCACAGCGGGCCGCCGGTGCCGCGCGTCGGGCCTTCGCCGAGCGTGTTGTGTTCGAGCCGCCGGAAATACGGCAGACAGTCGCGCCAGCTCCAGCCGCGATTGCCGAGCGCGGCCCAGTGGTCGTAGTCCTGCTGCTGCCCGCGCACGTAGATCAGCCCGTTGATCGAGCTGCAGCCGCCGAGCGTGCGGCCGCGCGGCCAGTACAAGCGGCGGTTGTGCATGTTCGGATCGGGATCGGTATGAAAGCCCCAGTTGTACACCGGGTGGAACATCGTCTTGCCATAACCGATCGGCACGTGGATCCACATGTAGTTGTCGGCGGGGCCCGCCTCCAGCAGGCACACCGTATGGCGGCCGCCGTCGGACAGCCGGTTGGCGAGGACGCAACCGGCCGATCCTGCGCCGACCACGACATAGTCGAAGCTGCGTGTCATTCCGTGTCTCCGTTCCGGGGTATGCGAAAAATCCGGTATGTTTTGTCCAAATTTATTGAGCACACGGACCACGTACAAGCCGATTTATTGTCCACGCCGCGAATGTGGTACAAAAACCGTTCAATTCGTTTCATTTCTCTCGCACACACCATCCCGGGACGCACGCCGATCCCGACGGAGGAGACACATGCGCGACACCGCCCCCGCGCCGCCCGACGGCGCGCCCGCCGACGATGCGCGCGTGCTGCGCGCGCTCGCCGTGCTCGAAGCGCTGGCCGCGGCCGGACAGCCGTACACGCTGTCGCAGCTCGCCGCACGGCTGCACATCCCGAAGGCGACGCTGCTGCGCCTGATCGAATCGCTCGAAACGCGCGGCTACGTGATCCACATGCCCGACTCGCGCGGCCACGACCGCGGCATCGCGCTCGGCCCGCGCGCCGCGCAGTTCGCGCTCGCGGCGCTGTCGAACAACACGTTTACGCGCGGTTGCCGGTCGGTGCTGCGCACGCTCGTCGACGTGCTCGGCGAGACCTGCAACCTCACCGCGCTCGACGGCGACACGGTGCTGTACGTCGAACGCGTCGAGACCACCGAACCGCTGCGGCTCGAGATGCGGCCCGGCATGCGCGTGCCGCTGCATTGCACGGCGAGCGGCAAGCTGTTCCTGTCGCAGATGAATGCGCTGGAGCGCAACGCGCTGCTCGCGCGGCTCACGTTGCAGAAGATGACCTACCGGACGCTGACCGATGCGCAATTGCTCGCGGCCGAGCTCGACCGGCTGGCCGCGCGCGGCGTCGGCATCGACAACGAGGAATTCGTACGCGGAATGGTGGCCGTCGCGGTGCCGGTGAAGGATGCGGCGAGCGGTCGCGTGCTCGCGGCGCTCGCCGTGCATGCACCGACCGCGCGCGCGACGCTCAACGATCTGCTGGAGAACGTGCAGAAGATGCGCGACGCGGCCACGCGGCTCGCGCCGCTGCTGCATGCGACTGAAGGCGCGTCGCCCGGTTGACGCGGCCGCGCGCGCTCGTGCCTGCGTGCGGTCGCGCGCTCATGCGAGGTGGTAGCGCAGCCAGAAGGTTTCGCGGCATGCGTTGTCGAACGTCAGCCGCGACGGATTGATCGGCTGCGCATCGGGATGGCGCAGCACGTCGTAGTCGATCCAGCATTCGGCGCACAGCAGGTCGGACGGCGCGCGGTCCTGCTCGACCGAGCGGCGCACGATCGCGCCGTTGTCGAAACGGTATTCGGTTTCGTCGCGCGTGACCTCGACGTCGTCGTCGGTCCAGCGGTCGTGCGACGTGGCGTGCGACACGATCTGCACCGGGCCGGCGAGCCCGTGGATCGCGGCGACATAAGAGATGAGCTTGTCCATGGCGAGGCGGCGAACTGGCGGATGGCGCGCTTCGCGCCGCGCATGCGGCGCGAAGCGGCCCGAGCGGCGAGTATAGCCGCAGGCCGAAGACCTTGCGGCCGGCGGGGTTTCGCGCGCTACGCGTCCAGCGCGAGCAACGCGAACGTCGCGAGCCAGTGCTCGCCCATGTAATCGCCGGCCACGTGCGCGAGCGCGCTCGCGAGATGCCGGTCGGCCGCGTCGAGCAGCTTCGCGCGCCGCGCATCGCCTTCCGGCAGCGCGCCGGCCAGCGAACGCTGGCACCATGCACGGCTCAGGTTCAGCCCGTCGAGGTGTGCGATCTTGCCGTC
This sequence comes from Burkholderia sp. IO2, assembly GCF_029522185.1. Classification (NCBI taxonomy): domain Bacteria; kingdom Pseudomonadati; phylum Pseudomonadota; class Betaproteobacteria; order Burkholderiales; family Burkholderiaceae; genus Burkholderia; species Burkholderia sp. IO2. The sequence goes on from NZ_JAKWFH010000080.1 coordinate 4,898, forward strand.
GCTGCGATCGCTGACGGTCGCCGGCTCGAACAGCGTCGCCGGCTCGCCGCGCGCGAGGTCGGGCAAAAAGCGCGCGAACCAGTCGTCGAATTCGGCGGCCGGCAGCACGCGCCGCATCAGCTCGGCCTCCATCAGCGCGGGCGACAGGAATTCGTCGCCGGACGGCTCCCACGCCTGACACGCGACGTCGTTCAGGTGCCAGCGCTTCGCGGTATCGACGATCAGCGCCGCGAGCCCGTCGCGCTGCGTATCGCGCGCGAAATCGAGCGCGAGCGCCAGCGCGAACGCGGTGTTGAAGTGCGTGCCGACGCGCAGCGGATAAGTCGCCTTCGGCAAAAATGTCTCGAAGCGCGACACGAACAGATCGGCCAGCGGCGCCATCGTCTTCGCCCAGCGCGCGGCCTGCGGCAACACGCCCTTCAGCGCGAGCCGCTCGAGCTGCGCGGATAGCGCGAGCAGCCACGCCCAGCCGTACGGCCGCTCGAAGCCGCTGTTGTGCGGCAGCGCGAGATACGCGCGCTCGCCGGCGACGTTCGCGTCGGTGAAATGCGCGTCGACGATCGCGACGATGCGCTCGGCCTCCGGCAATGCCGGGTAGCGTTCGAGCACGCGCAGCACGAGCCAGTAGCCGTGCACGCACGAATGCCAGTCGTAGCTGCCGTAGAAGATCGGGTGCAATGCGCGCGGGCCCTGCACGTCGTGCGGCCCTTCGAGCGCATGCGTGAGCTTGTTCGGATATTCGCGGGTCAGGTGCGCGAGCGCGAGCGACGCGAATTTCGAAGCGAGTTCGGGGGTGAGTCGGTCGGTCATGAGCATCTCTCGTCCATCGAATCAGAAGCGGAATACGAACGCGTACATCAGCAGCGTGTTCACGGCCAGCAGCAGCACGGCCGTCGGCCACTGCGCCTTGATCACGCCGTTCTTGTCCTTCAGTTCGAGCAGCGCCGCGGGCACGATGTTGAAGTTCGCGGCCATCGGCGTCATCAGCGTACCGCAGAAGCCGCTCAGCATCCCGATCGCGCCCATGATCGCCGGATTGCCGTGGAACTGGTGGACGATCAGCGGCAGGCCGATGCCGGCCGTCATCACCGGAAACGCGGCGAAGCCGTTGCCCATGATCATCGTGAAGAGCGCCATGCCGACCGTATAGGCCGCGACCACCGCGAACGGCGAATCGATCGGCACCCACTCCTTCACGAGCCCCGACACCACGCCGCCGACACCCGCCACCGCGAACAATGCGCCGAGCGCCGCGAGCATCTGCGGCAGGATCGCGGCCCAGCCGACCGCATCCATCGTGTGGCGCGCTTCCTTCAGCGCATGCACGGGCGAATCGCGCAGCATCGCGAGCGCGACGACGAACGCGACGATCGTGCCGAGCACGAGCGAGATCAGCGTCACGCTCTTCGACTCGACGAACGGCACGCTCTTCAACGCGAACGTGCCGATCAGCGTGACGACCGGAATCAGCAGCGCGGGCAGGAACAGCCGGTTGCCGAAGCGCTGCGCGAGCGTCTCGCGCCGCACGGCCGCCGCTTCGCCGGCCTCGTCGGACTGGCCGCGGCCCAGCTTGCCGGAGCCGGCGATCACCGCGAGCGCGATCGCGAGGCAGCCCGTCACGACATGCGGCAGCAGCGCGCCGAACAGGAATGTGACCGCGTAGATCGCCCAGAACGCGAAATTGACGACGCGCCGCGGGTTCGTGCGGTCCGTCAGGTTGAAATACGCGAACGCGGCGAACATCAGCCCCGCGAGCGTGTACAGCGATTCGAGGCCGATCATCGCGCGCCCTCCTGCTTCACCAGGCCGAAGCCGCGCGCGAGCCGGCGGTCGAGCAGCGCGAGGCGCGTGCAATGGATCAGCAGCGCGGCGATCGCGGTCGGGATCGCCCACACCGACAGGTGCAGCGGCTCGATGGAGAGGCCGTTCTGTTCGAGAAAGCCCTTGATCAGCAGGATCGACTGGATCGCGATGAAGATGTCCTCGCCGAAGAACACGGCGACGTTGTCGGCGCCCGACGCATGCGCGCGGATCTGCTGGCGCACCGACTCGGGCAGCTCGCCGTGCCGGCTGACCGCGGCGGCCTCGGCCATCGGCGCGATCAGCGGCCGCACCATCTGCGCGTGGCCGCCGAGCGACGTGAGGCCGAGCGCGGCCGTCGCCTGGCGCAGCACGAAGTACAGCATCAGCACGCGGCCCGTGGTGGCCGCCTGCACCCGCGAGATCATCCGCTTCGCCTGCTCCTTGAGCCCGTTGCGCTCGAGCAGCGCGATCACCGGCAGCGTGAGCCAGATCAGCCCCATGTAGCGGTTCTCGGTGAACGCCTTGCCGAACGCGCTGACGATGTCGACGAGATTCAGCCCGCCCGCCAGCCCCGTCGCGAGCCCCGCGATCGTGACCACCAGCAGCGCATTGAAGCGCAGCGCGAAGCCGATCACGACGATCGGCACTCCAATCAGCACCAGCATTTCCCCTCCTTGTGTCTGGACGTGCGGCACGTCGGCCACGCGCGGCCGGCCCGGTTTGCATCGGGCTCGGACGGCGAAATCTAACACGAGACTTTATCGATAAAAAGTCGACAATTTGCCGGTTCGGGTAAACGTTGAAGCCGACGGACACCGTGCCCGCGCCGTGTGTCGGCCACATTTCATCGGACGAATCGGGCGGGCCGGCCGGCGCGCGTGGCGCGGGCCCGGGACGCCGACTACACTGAAAAGCAACGGCAACGTACGGGAGAGCCGCCATGATTGACGTATTCCAGACCATCGGCAGCCGCGCGTTCTCCGCCCATCTGGCGAAGGACGGGATGGTGACGCTGATGGAGCAACGCCAGGAAGTCGACCGCGTGACGCTCGCGACCGCCTATGCCGCGCTCGTCGAGGAAGCCGAGCAGGAAGACGACCTGCTCGACGCGACGGTCGAAGGGATGATGCGCGCGCTGATCCAGGGCTACGCGCGCAGCCATTGACGACGCGGCGGCGCGTCCAGCGTGCCGCCGGCGACCCGGTCGCGACCGCTACGCGGCCGGCGTGCCCGCGCCCATGCCGAACCACCGGCCCTCGCGCAGTTGCCGGTAGTCGGCCTGCGTGAAGATTTGCAGCAGATTCGCCACCGCGCCGTGGCTGGCGCGATCGCGCTCCGTCATGAAGGCTTCGACCTCGTCGCGGCCGGCAAACAGGATCGTGCCGAAATAACGCGCGCGTTCCGCGTCGGAGAGGTTTGTCGCGCTCAACTGGTACGGATGGTGAAGCGCCGCGAACAGGAAGTAGTAGCGCTCGGCATCGTCGCGCAGCACGCGCACCGCATCGGGTTCGACCGGAAAATCGCGGTAGAACGACGCGTGTCCGCTCTCGATGTAGATCCGGTACAGCAAACGGCCGTCCTGCTCGATCACGATCGGCGCATGCGGGTCGCGGCGGACGAGTACGGTATGGGGCGCGGTCATCCGGCTCCCTCCTTTCTTTTTTGTCGATGCCGACACGGTAACATGCGGACTTTCACGGCCGGTCCGGGCAGGATCGACCGGCCCGCTTGCGGGCAATGCCGCACGGCCATAGAGGAAACGCACTGAAACGGCATCATGCGCACATTTTTCGATTGCCGCCGCTCGCGCCGCATGACAGCATTCGGGCGTCGCCAACCGAAAAGAATGCCGCGCCGTCCGGCCGCCGATGCCGCCCGGCAGCGCCGAACAGGCTACGCCCTTCCATGAACCCGGCCCACCTCCAACACTACGAACCGACCGGAGAATTCCGCTTGTGAACATCGGCATCGTCAACGACCTCCCGCTTGCCGTCGAGGCGATGCGCCGCGCGATCGCGCGACGGCCCGAGCACCGCGTGCTGTGGGTCGCGACCGACGGCGCGCAGGCCGTCGAACTGTGCGCCGCGCAGCCGCCCGACATCGTGCTGATGGACCTGATCATGCCGAAATTCGACGGGATCGAAGCGACGCGGCGGATCATGCGCTCCGAACGACCATGCGCGATCCTGATCGTGACGAGCTGCATCGGCGCGAACGCGTGGCGCGTGTTCGAGGCGATGGGCGCCGGCGCGCTCGACGCGGTCGACACGCCGCGGCTCGGCGACGGCGCGGCCGGCGACACGACGAAGCTGCTGCTCGCGAAGATCGACCAGATCGGCCGCCTGCTCGACGCGCCGGGCGGCCCGCGCATCGCCGGCACGGCCGCGCGCAACGGCGGCGGCCCGCTGGTCGCGATCGGCGCATCGGCCGGCGGCCCCGGCGCGCTCGCGTCGATCCTCGGTAGCCTGCCCGCCGATTTCAATGCGCCGATCGTGATCGTGCAGCACGTCGATCGCGCGTTCGCCGAAGGCATGGCGCAATGGCTCGACGGCCAGACCCGGCTCGCCGTGCGCGTCGCCCGCGAAGGCGATCGACCGCAGCCGGGCGTCGCGCTGCTCGCCGCGACCGACGATCACCTGCGCATCACGCGCGCCGGCACGCTCGAATACACGCGGGAGCCGGCCGCCACGCCGTATCGTCCGTCGGTCGACGTGTTCTTCAACAGCCTGACCGAGCACTGGCCCGGCCGCGTGATCGGCGTGCTGCTGACGGGGATGGGCCGCGACGGCGCGATCGGCCTGAAGGCGCTGCGGATGAAGGGCTACCATACGATCGCGCAGGACGAGGCGACCAGCGCGGTATACGGGATGCCGAAGGCGGCCGCGACGCTCGGCGCGGCGCGTGCGATCCTGCCGCTCGGGCGCATCGCGGGCGAACTGGCGGCGCTCGCACGGATCTGAGCCCGACGATGACCGTCCGCAACACCCATGCCCGCCCTTGCAACGACCGCAACAACCCGCATCGACCATGACGATTGACCTGACTCGCCCGCCCGGCGGCCCGACCGCGTCGCCCGCCGACGTGCCGGCGATGGTGCTGCTGGTCGACGACCAGACGATCGTCGCGGAAGCCGTGCGGCGCGCGCTCGTCGACGAGGAAGGCATCGACTTCCACTACTGCCCGCGCTCGGACGACGCGATGGCCACCGCGATCGAGACGCGCCCGACCGTGATCCTGCAGGACCTCGTGATGCCGGGCACCGACGGGCTGAGCCTCGTCAAGGCGTACCGCGCGAATCCGGCGACGCGCGACGTGCCGATCATCGTGCTGTCGACGCAGGAGGAACCGGTGATCAAGAGCGCCGCGTTCGCGTCCGGCGCGAACGACTACCTGGTCAAGCTGCCCGATCGCATCGAGCTCGTCGCGCGCATCCGCTACCACTCGCGCTCGTACCTGAACCTGCTGCAGCGCGACGAAGCCTATCGCGCGCTGCGGCAGTCGCAGCAGCAACTGCTCGAGGCCAATCTCGAACTGCGGCGCCTCACGCATTCCGACGGCCTGACCGGACTGTCGAACCGGCGCTATCTCGACGAATACCTGGCCGCCGAGTGGCGGCGCGGCACGCGCGAGCGCAGCGAGCTGTCGCTGCTGATGATCGACGTCGACAACTTCAAGCTGTACAACGACACGTACGGTCACGTGTCGGGCGACAGCGTGCTCAAGCAGATCGCGTCGACGATCGAGCGCTGCCTCGGGCAGTCGGGCGATCTCGCGGCGCGCTTCGGCGGCGAGGAATTCGCGGTCGTGATGCCGGCCACGTCGCCGGGCGCCGCGCGGCTGCTCGGCGAGAAGATCCGGCTCGCGGTCGAGGCGCTGCGGCTGCGGCACGCGCATTCGTCGACCGGCAACCACACCGTGACGATCAGCATCGGCGGCGCGAGCATCGTGCCCGCGCCCGGCCTGCCGACGACCCTGCTGATCGAGGCGGCCGACCGCGCGCTCTATCGCGCGAAGCACGAAGGCAAGAACCGGGTCGAGATCGATCGGTCGTCGACGCCGCCGGGCAGCGGCGGGTTCGACGCGCACTGACGCGTACTGACGCACACCAACGGGTACGACCGGCGCGCGCGCCGCGCTCAGGCCGCGCCGAGCCGGCGCGCGTAGTCGCTCGCCTCCAGCGGGCGGCTGAACAGATAGCCCTGCTGCATGTCGCAGCCGATCTGCTGCAGGAACCACGACTGCGCCTGCGTCTCGACGCCTTCGGCCGTGACCTTCATCCCGAGCGAATGCGCCATCGCGACGACCGCCTGCGTGATCGCGACCGAGTCGTGATGATCGGGCACGCCCGACACGAACGAGCGGTCGACCTTCAGGTTGTGCAGCGGAAAGCGCTTCAGGTACGCGAGCGACGAATAGCCGGTGCCGAAATCGTCGACCGAAATCCGCACGTTCATGTCCGTGAGCGCTTCGAGCATCGGCAGCACTGTGTCCGTGTCGTTCATCAGCACGCCTTCGGTGATTTCCAGTTCGAGCGCGGACGGGTCGAGCCGCGTTTGCGCGAGACAGCGGCCGACCGATTCGACGAGCCCTTCGTGAAACTGCCGCGGCGACAGGTTGACGGCCAGCATCAGGTCCGGCGCGATCGTGCGGCGCCACTCGGCCGCCTGCCGGCACGCGGTTTCGAGCACCCACTGGCCGATCGCGACGATCAGCCCCGTGTCTTCCGCGACCGGAATGAACTCGGCCGGCGACATCGGCCCGAGCTCGGGGCTCGTCCAGCGCAGCAGCGCCTCGGCGCCGACCGTGCGGCCGCTGCGCGCATCGACGACGGGCTGATACGCGAGCCGCAGCATGTCCGACGCGAGTGCGCGCCGCAGCGACTGCTCGATCGCGAAGCGGCGCTGCAGCCGCAGGTTGAGCTGCGCGGTGAAGAACGTGAAGTGGTTGCGGCCGCGCTGCTTCGCGTCGTACATCGCCGAATCGGCGTTGCGCATCAGCGTCACGGCATCGTCGCCGTCGCGCGGCGCGACGCTGATGCCGATCGATACGCCGAGCCAGTATTCGTTGTTCGCGATCGCGAACGGCTTCGCGATCGCGTCGATGACCTCGCGGGCGAGCACCGCGAGACGCTCGGGATCGTCGCAGTCGTCGACGAGAATCACGAACTCGTCGCCGCCGACCCGCGTGAGCGCGTAGCGGCCCGCGCAGGCCGAGAGCCGCGCCGCGACGCTGCGCAGCAGCGCATCGCCCGCGTCGTGGCCGGCCGTGTCGTTGACCTTCTTGAAGCCGACCAGATCGATGAACAGGATCGCGACGCGCGCGGGCCCGGTCGCCGCATCGTGCACGCCGAACAGCTCGCGCATGCGATCGCCGAGCCAGCGGCGGTTGTAGAGGCCCGTCAGCGCATCGCGGGTCGCCATGTAGCGCAGCTGCTGCTGTGCTTCGCGCACGGGGCCGATGTCGTTGAACGACACGAGCACCGAGTCGGCCCGCGTCTCGCCCGGCCGCACGATCGGCACCGCGTTGCCGCGCACCCAGATGATGTCGCCGTCCGCGAGACCGAAGCCGACCGTGTAGTCGAGCATCGGCGTGGCCGTCTCGAGCGCACGCCGGCTCGGCCAGTCGCGCGGCTCGATCGGCGTGCCGTCCTCGCGCAGCTTGCGCAGGATCACCGTCGACAGCCGGCGGCCGACGAGTTCGCCCTTCACGCGCATCATCCGGTTCGCGCTCGGATTGCTCGCGATCACGACGCCCTCGCGCGATATGACGAGGATGCCCTCGCTCAGGCTGTTGACGACGAGCCGGTGATGCTCCTCGCTGTGCGCGAGCTGTCGCGCGATCCGGTCCTGGTGCACCGCGAGTCCGACGCTGTTGCCGATATCGCGCAACAGCGCGGTTTCGTCGTCGCTCGGCCGGCACGGCCAGTGGTGATAGACGGCGAATGCGCCGAGCACGATGCCCGCATCGTCGAGGAACGGCACCGACCAGCACGCGCGCAGGCCCAGCGGCAACGCGATGGCGCGGTAGTCGGCCCACAGCGGATCGGTTTCGATGTCCTCGACGGCGACCATCCGGCGCTCGTACATCGCGGTGCCGCACGAGCCGGCCGCGGGCCCGATCGTCGCGCCGTCGATCGCCGCGCTGTACTGCGCGGGCAGCGACGGCGCCGCGCCGACGCGCACGTGCACGCCGTCCGTATCGAGCAGCAGGATCGTGCACGACGCGCCGTCGCCGAGCAAAGTCTCGGCACGCCGGCAAACTTCGACCAACAGTTCCGGCAGCGGCGTGTTGCGCGTGATCAGTCTCAGTACGCTCTGCTCGGATGCGAGCACTTCCGCGGCGAGCCCGATGCTGTAGCGAGAACTTTGCGGTTCGGTATTCAAGATGAATCCTGCCGTCTGTCCGACCGGGTCTGATGCGCCCGATTCGTTATCGATATTTCGTGCCTTTTCGTGCCCTGTCCCGCCCCGGGTTTACGCCGATGCCCGGTGCGCCCCGTTTGCGCGCCGAGCCAGGGCGCGCCGAAATGTATTTAACACCAATCCGTGACAGCCGGCGTGCCTGCTTGCATCAGGGGATACGCTCGGTTGCCGCGCGGCTCGCACCGGCGGCGACCGGTTCGCCGACCGGTTGCTGCAGCGCACGAAGGCCGCGCGCGCCTTCTCCGACAACGATCCGTCAGAATGTGTCCGCACCCTGCCCCGCTGCCGGCCGGTCGTCCGCGCCGGGATGCGCGCCCGTCACCGCCTTCAGCGCGTCGATCGCGGCGGCGACCGATGCGCTCGCGGGCGCCGCATACAGCGCGCCGACCGTCTCCGGCATCGTCGACAGCTTCAGCGGCAGCCGGCCGACGCGCTCGCCGGCCCGCGCGGCGAGGTCGAACGCGCGGGCCGATTGCACGAACAGGCACGGCGACTGGCCGGCGACCGCGAGATTGGTCTGCCACGACACCGACTCCATCAGCACGGCCGGCGGCGCCAGGCCCGCCTTAGCGAACTCGGCGTCGAGCGCCGTGCGCGCGGGCGAACCCGACGGCGGCGCGATCCACGGAAACGCGGCCGCGTCGCGCCAGCCGATCCGTGCGCGCCCGAGCAACGGATGGCGCGGCCCGCACACGACGATCATGTCGTCGCGGTACAGCGGCGCGACGGCGAGCCCCGCGCTCAACGCCGACGCGTCGAGCCGGCACACGAGCAGGTCGAGCTCGTGGCGCTGCGCCTGCGCGAGCATCCGGTCGAGCGTGTCTTCCCGCACGTTGAGCTGCACGGGGCGGCCGGCTTCCCGCAGCCACGCGAGCGCGCCCGGAATCAGTTGCGGCGCCATGTTCGGCAGCAGGCCGATCGACACCGGGCGGCCTGCGCCGGTGCGCAACGCGTCGAACGCGGGCGCGACGCCGCGCATGTCGGTCAGCACGCGGCCGATGCATTCGAGCAGCGCATCGCCGTACGCCGTCGGCGCGACCCGCCGCGACGTACGCTCGAACAGCGGCAGCCCGAGCGACTCTTCGAGCTCGCGCAGCCACTTCGACAGCGCCGGCTGCGTGATCGACGCGGCCTCGGACGTGCGCGCGAAGCTGCGCGTGCGGCCGAGCGTGTCGAGCGTTTCCATGTCGCGCACGCGCAGCCGGCGCAGCGCCTGCGCGATGCGCCGCTCGTGGGCCGGCGCGCCGGGCGGCGCGAGCAGGTCCGGTCGCGTGCGGCCGGCCGAGCCGTGGGGGTCGAGGGTCACGGGCGTCTCCGTCATTCATGTTCGGCAGGTTATCGATCGACCCTGATCTTTCATCGATCGATACGCGATCCTGCCGCATAGTCGTCGGCATGAAAACCCCCGGCACGAGCCGGCATGACAGGAGACAGCCGACGTGAAAGACGATCAGGACACCCCCGCCACCGAACCCACCGCGCGACGCCAGTTCCTCAAGCTGGCCGGTGCGGCCGTCGCGTCGGCCGGCTTCGGCGCCGATGCGCTGGCCACGAACCCGGCTGCCGGCACCGGAACGGTCGCCGCCGTCGATCCGGCGCCGGCCTTGCGCGGCGCCACCACCGCGCCTGCCGCGCCGCCCGCCGGCTACAACATCCTGTTCATCCTGACCGACCAGGAACGCCATTTCGACCGCTGGCCGTTCCCCGTGCCCGGCCGCGAAGCGCTGCGCCGCGACGGCATCACCTTCATGCACCACCAGATCGCCGCATGCGTGTGCTCGCCGTCGCGTTCGACGGTCTACACGGGCCAGCACATCCAGCACACCGGCGTGCTCGACAACGCGGGCCTGCCCTGGCAAAAGGACATGTCGCCGGACATTCGCACGGTCGGCCACATGCTGCGCGACGCCGGCTACTACGCCGCGTATCTCGGCAAGTGGCACCTGAGCGCGTCGATGCACGAAACCGCGAGCCCGTACACGGCGCCCGTGGCCGACTACAACCGCACGATCCGCGCGTACGGCTTCGACGACTATTTCGGCGTGGGCGACCTGATCGGCATGGTTCGCGGCGGCTACCAGTACGACGGGCTCACGGCGGAGGCCGCGGTGAGCTGGATGCGCAACCATGCGCCGCGCCTCGCGCAGGACGGCAAGCCGTGGTTCCTCGCGGTGAATCTCGTGAACCCGCACGACGCGATGTTCGTGAACACCGACACGCACGGCTCGACGGTGCAGGACGCCAACCACCCGATGCTCGGCAACGCGCCGCCGCCGAACGATGCGCTGTATCGCACGTCATGGCGCGACGTGCCGCTCGCCGCGTCCCGGCGGCAGCCGTACGACGAGCCCGGGCGGCCGCCCGCGCACGGCATGTTCAACGCCGCGCATGCGAATCTCGTCGGACGCTACCCGTTCACCGACGAACGCGTACGCCTCTATCAGGACAACTACTTCAACTGCATCCGCGATTGCGACACGCACGTCGTACGCCTGCTGCAGACGCTGCAATCGCTCGGCCTCGACGAACGCACGATCGTCGTGATGACGGCCGACCACGGCGACCACGTCGGCGCGCACCAGCTCGTCGGCAAGGGCGCGGCGGCCTACCAGCCGCAGAATCACGTGCCGCTCGTGATCCGCCATCCCGCGTATCCGGGCGGCATGCAGTGCGATGCGCTGACGTCGCACATCGACATCGCGCCGACGCTGCTCGGACTCACCGGCCTCGACGATGCGCGGCTCGCGACGATCCGCGGCAGCGCGCTGAAGGGGCACGACCTCACGCGCTGGCTCGCGAAACCGGCGGACGCGCAACGGCACGCGGCGCGCGACGCGACGCTGTTCAACTACGCGATGCTGCTGTACTACGACAGCGAATGGATGCTGAAGGAACTCGGCACGCTGCGGCAGAAAGGCGTGCCGGAGGACGAACTGCTGCGCCGCGCGCTCGCGCAGCAGCCGGATTTCCGGTTGCGCGGCACGATCCGCAGCGTGTTCGACGGCCGCTACCGCTTCACGCGCTATTTCTCGCCGCTCGAATTCAACCGGCCCACGACGCTCGACGCGCTGTTCGCGCGCAACGACGTCGAGCTGTTCGACGTCGCGAGCGACCCGGGCGAGATGCGCAATCTCGCGATCGACCGCAAGCGGCACGGCGAGCTGCTGCTCGCGATGAACGGCCGCCTGAACGACCTGATCGACAGCGAGGTCGGCGACGACAGCCCGGACGTGATGCCGATCCGCGACGGGAAGGTCCAGGTGCAGATCCGCAAGTGGCACTGACCACCTGAACGCACGGGAGCGCGGGCGGCGCCGCGCCGCGCGCCGCCCGTCAATCCTTCCGGATGTGCTCGGCCAGGAAGTCGATCAGCAGCCGCACGCGCGGCAGCAACCCGCGCCGCGACGGAAACACCGCGTGCACCACGCCGCCCTTCGGCGCCCAGCCGGGCAGCACGTCGATCAGCGTGCCATCGCGCAGGTCGTCCTCGACGACCATGCACGGCAGTTGCACGATGCCGACGCCATGAATCGCCGCATCGCGCAACGCGTGCATGTCGTCGGTCACGAAGCGCGGGTGATGGCGCAACTGCGCGTGCTCGCCGTTCGGCCCGACCAGTTGCCAGACGTGATGCCGCGCCGGCCCCCAGTCGAGGCTCGGCGCGCCGATCAGCCCGGCCGGGTCCGACGGTGCGGCGCGCCCGTCCAGCCAGTGCGGCGCCGCCACCAGCCGCTGCGGGCTGTCGGCCAGCACACGCATCACGAGATCGCTGTCCTCCAGCGGCGGGAAGCGCACGCGCAGCGCCAGGTCGAAGCCTTCGCTCAACAGGTCGACGCGGCGATTCGTCGCCTCGAGGTGCACGTGCACCTGCGGATGAATCGCCATGAAACGGGCAACGAGTGCGCTCACGCGGTATTCGAGCAAGGCGGTCGGGCAGCTCACGCGCACGATGCCGCGCGGCTCCGCGTGCCGGCGCTCGATCACCTCGCGCGCGGCGTCGGCTTCGACCAGCACGGCGAGACAGCGCTCGTAGAATTCGCGCCCGGTTTCCGTGACCGTGAAATGGCGCGTCGTGCGCTGCAGCAGCCGCACGTCGTACTGCGCTTCCAGCGCCGCGATGCGCCGGCTCAGCGTCGATTTCGGCACGTCCAGCGCGCGCCCGGCCTGCGTGAAGCCGCCGTGTTCGACCACCTTCACGAAATAGTAGAGGTCGTTCAGGTCATCCATGATTGTTCCACCCATAGAACACTGACGGCATTTTAAGGGACTGGAACACCCGTTATTGCACGCTTAGCATCGTGTTTCGACGTGGATCGGTGTCGTCGAGGCAAGCGGGATTTTTTCAGCCGGCTGCCTCGCTCGTCCGCACGATTCACTAAGCTTGGAGCAAGCGCCTGCCGTGCAACCGGCGTCGGACGTTTGCGACGGCGCGAGCGTGCAGCCGCGGCGAGTGTCCCGACACCGCGGCCGCCGACCCGGACCCTCGGGATTTCCCTCACTTCCTGCTCTGTCTCTGGAGGCAACCATGGCAAGCGAACCGATTCGCGACCCCGCGAACGACCACCTGCTCACCCCGCAGAACGCCGCGTTCATCGTCATCGATTACCAGCCGGTCCAGGTGAACTCGATCGCGTCGATGGATCGCCAACTGCTGATCAACAACATCGTCGGCGCATCGAAGGCGGCGGTTGCGTACGACCTCCCGATCGTCCACTCGACCGTCAACGTGAAGACCGGGCTGAACAAGCCGCCGATCCCGCAACTGCGCGCGGCGCTCGAAGGCTATCCGACCTACGACCGCACGAGCATCAACTCGTGGGAGGACGTCGAGTTCCGTCAGGCCGTCGAGGCGACCGGCCGCAAGAAGCTGATCATGACCGCGCTGTGGACCGAAGCGTGCCTGACGTTCCCGGCGCTCGACGCGCTGAAGGCCGGCTACGAGGTGTACGTGGTCGTCGACGCGGTCGGCGGCACGTCGGTCGCCGCGCACGAAGCCGCGCTGCGCCGCATCGAGCAGGCCGGCGGCCAGATGATCAGCGTCGCGCAGCTGTTCTGCGAATTGCAGCGCGACTGGGCGCGCAGCGCCACCGTGCCCGCGTTCATGAACCTGTTCATCGAAACCGGCGGCACGGCCGGCATCCAGTTCTCGTACGACAAGAGCTGACCGGCCCGGCGCGCACGGCGGCCGGTGCCGTCCGGCCGCCGCGCGCCGGCCCCCGTGCGACCGGCGCGCGAGCCCCGCACCGCGGCCTTCCGGGCCGCGTTGTCGTATCCGTGATTCAATGTCGATCGAACCGGCGCCGCGCCATCCGGCGGCACGGCGATGTGAACCCTCATCGAACGACCTTCACTGGATCACCATGACGAACCCTACCGAAATCAAGGCGCTCGTTTTCGATGTCTTCGGAACGATCGTCGACTGGAGAAGCGGTGTCGCACGCGGTGCCGCCGCCTTCCTGGACCGCCACGCGCCGACGCTCGATCCCTTCGCGTTCGCCGATGCGTGGCGCGCCGAGTATTCGCCGTCGATGGAAGAAATCCGCAGCGGGCGCCGCCGCTACGTGCGGCTCGACGTGCTGCATCGCGAGAACCTCGTGCGCACGCTCGACCGCCTCGGGATCGACGACGTGCCCGATGCCGACATCGACGCGCTCAATCTCGCCTGGCACCGGCTCGATCCGTGGCCCGATGCCGTTGCCGGGCTGCACCGGCTGAAGCAGCGCTACATCATCGCGCCGCTGTCGAACGGCAACATCCGGCTGATGGTCGACGTCGCGAAACACGGCGGGCTGCCGTGGGACGCGATTCTCGGCGCCGAGGTTGCCCGCGCGTACAAGCCGTCGCCGGCGGTCTATACCGAAGCGGTCGAGATTCTCGGCCTCGCACCGGCCGAGCTGTGCCTGGTGGCCGCGCACAACGGCGATCTTGCCGCCGCGCGCGGGCTCGGGCTGTCGACCGCGTTCGTGCTGCGGCCGACCGAGCACGGGCCCGGCCAGACGACCGACCTGCGAGCCGACGATGCGTGGGATTTCGACGTCAGGGATCTGAACGAGCTCGCGGATCGGCTCGGTTGCCCGGGTTGAAGGCCGGGGTCGGTGCGCGTCGCAGCGCACGACGGGCCGCGAGGCGGCGCCGGCGGAACGGCGCATCGAGGCGAAACAGCAGCGGCCGCGTGTCGTCCATCCGCGCATGCAGGAAATGCGGCCACACGTGCTCGGGCCGGCAATCGAACGTCCACCGCGAACGAATTTCCACGACCGTCTCCTCGCGGCTGTCGGTGCGGACATGATGGCACAGGCGTGCCGCGCCTCCGCTACTTCACCACCGCCCGCCACGCGGTGCGCGCATAGACGAGCAACAAGGGCAGCAGCGCCAGCGCGAACAGCATGCTCAGCGCGAGCACCCACACCGGCCATTGCTGCGGATTCCCGTGCGCCCAGTAGCGGTACGGCACGCTCAGGAATGCCATTTCCATCAGCAGCGCACCGAGCGGCACGAGCCCGTTCAGCACTGCCGCCATGCCGAAGCGGGCCGCGCCGTCGATCTTCTTCCCGGCCCCGTACGCCGCGATCAGGTAGACGAAATAGCCGATGATCGCGACCACCACCGCGCCGCCCGCCAGCAGGCCGATACTGCGCACGCTGCGCTCGTGCAACTGTTGCGCGCCCGGCGGCAACACGACATCGACCTTCTCGCCGAGATCGGGCACGGCGCCCGAGCGAATGTTGCCCGGTAGCGTGATGCGTTCGCCATCCGGCATCACGGCTTCCAGAATCGACGTGTACTTGATGCACCGGTACGACGAGGTTCGCCCCGAACTGTCGCGGCGCTCGCAGGTGTCCCATTCGGACCGGTAGGACACGACGGTCGCTTCGTATGTCGGCGACACCGTCAGCACGTAGAGCTCGTCGCCGATCCAGTACGCGAACGGGAACAACAGCGACACCAGGCAAAAACACACGAGCCACCAGAACGCGACCGCGCCGCCCGAGCCGCGCTTGCCGCCCGTCTGGCGGCGCACCATGCGCGACGCGAGCCAGTAAGCGACCACGCCGAATACCACCACGCACACCACGAAAACCTTGCCCGCATGCGTCAAAGCCATCTGCCTTTCCCCCGATAGCCGGTCGAGGCGCCGCCGGCCGTTTTGTCATCCAGATCGATCGTCGCGTCGCCGTCGCGACATCCCCGTCGACCGCTATTCCTGCTCGCCGACGAATCGCAGCGTCCCCGATTCTCCCGACAGCAACGCGCGGTTCGCATCGGCCGCCGCGCGCAGGTAATCCCACAGCGCGGTCACGCGCCGCAGCTTGCGCAGATCCTCGCGGCACGTCAGCCAGAAACACCGCGTGACGACCACGTCGTTCGGCAGCACCGGCACCAGCGCCGGCTGCGTGGCCGCCATGAAACACGGCAGGATCGCCAGGCCGCCGCCCTGCAGCGCCGCGAAAACCTGCGCGATCACGCTAGTCGTGCGCAAGCCGGCCGTCGCGCCGGGCACCGCGCGGTCGAGGTACAGCAGTTCGTTGCTGAACGCGAGATCGTCGACGTAGCTGATGAACGCGTGCTGCGCGAGATCGTCCGTACAGGTGATCGGCGCATGGTTCGCCAGATAGTCGCGGGTCGCATAGAGCCGCAACTGGTAGTCGCACAACTTCGTGACCACGTAAGGCCCGCGTTCGGGCCGCTCGAGCGTGATCGCGAGATCGGCCTCGCGTTTCGGCAGGTTGACGAAGTGCGGCACCGGCAGCAGGTCGACCGTCACGTGCGGATGCGCGGCGCGGAACCGCGCGAGCTGCGGCGCGAGGAAAAAGCAGCCGAACCCTTCGGTCGACCCGATCCGCACGTGGCCCGACAGCGCCTCGCCGGTGTTCGCGACCTGGTCGCACGCGGACTGCACGGTCGTCTCCATCGCATCCGCATACGCGACGAGCCGCTGCCCTTCCGCCGTCAGCGTGAAGCCGCCGGAGCGCGACTTGTCGAACAGCAGCGTGCCCATCGCGGCCTCGAGCGCGCGGATGCGCCGTGCGACGGTCGTGTAGTCGACGCCGAGCCGCTTCGCGGCGCCGCTCGCGCGCTGCGTGCGCGCAACCTCGAGGAAAAAGCGCAGGTCGTCCCAGTTCAGGTTGCCGGAAACCGGCTCGGTGGCATGTCGCATCGGCGAAGGAAAAAGGCGGGCGTCTCCGGGCCGGCCGTCGATATGCATAAATGCACATCCAACCGGTTTCTTTATCGGTACATCATGAATCTGCGCATAACTATACTCGACCGTGACCTGCGGACCATGAACCGCGGCACCACCACGGAGACACCATGCAAACGCGATCCACCCTCGATGAGCATGCGACCATCGCGACGCCGGCGCCCGAGCGCACCGCGAAGCACTACCTGCTGGCCGGCTGGGCCAGCATGGCCGGCACCACGATCGAGTGGTACGACTTCTTCCTCTACGGCACGGCCGCCGCGCTCGTGTTCAACCGCATCTTCTTCCCGTCGCTGGACCCGGTCGTCGGCACGCTCGCCGCATTCGGCACGTTCGCGGTCGGCTTCATCGGGCGGCCGATGGGCGGCATCGTGTTCGGCCACTTCGGCGACCGCATCGGGCGCAAGTCGATGCTGATGATCACGCTGCTGCTGATGGGCGTGCCGAGCATGATCATCGGGCTGATCCCGTCGTACGACAGCATCGGCTACTGGGCCGCCGCGCTCTTGATCGCGATGCGTTTCCTGCAGGGCATGGCGGTGGGCGGCGAATGGGGCGGCGCGGTGCTGATGGCCGTCGAGCACGCGCCGAAGGGCCGCAAGGGGCTGTTCGGCAGCCTGCCGCAGACGGGCGTCGGGCTCGGGTTGATCCTGTCGTCGGTGGCGATGGCCGCGGTGGCCGCGCTGCCGGAAGCCGACATGCTGTCGTGGGGCTGGCGCGTGCCGTTCCTCGCGAGCATCGCGCTCGTCGGCCTCGGCTGGTTCATCCGCGCGAAGGTGCCGGAATCGCCCGACTTCGAGAAGGTCCGCAAGCAGGGCAAGGCCGAGAAATCGCCGGTGACGGCCGCGCTGCGCCGCCATCCGCGCGAGGTGCTGACGATCGTCGGCGCGCGCGCCGCCGAGAACACCTGGTTCTACATGGTCGTCACGTTCGCGCTCGCTTACGCGACGCAGCAACTGCATCTGCCGAAGGCCGAGATGCTGCACGCGATCACGGCCGGCGCGGCGCTGTCGCTCGTCACGATGCCGCTGTGCGGGCATCTGAGCGACCGCATCGGCCAGCGCCGGATGTTCGCGATCGGCCTCGTGCTGATGTGCGCGTTCGCCGCGCCGTTCTTCATGATGCTCGGCACGCAGCAGACGTCGACCGCATGGTGGGCGATCGTGCTCGGCCTCGGCGTCGTGTTCCCGATCCTCTATGCGCCGGAATCGCTGCTGTTCGCGCAGCAGTTCCCGGCGGAAATCCGCTACAGCGGCATCTCGCTGTCCGTGCAGCTTGCCGGCGTGATTGGCGGCGGCTTCGCGCCGATGATCGCGACGTCGCTGCTCAAGGCCGGCGGCGGCCAGCCGCACTACGTGATCGCGTACCTCGTCGGCTTCGGCGTGTTCGCGCTCATGTGCACCGCGTTGATGCGACCGGCGCGCGCGTAGCGCACCGCCCGCCTTCATTCGATTTCAGTTCGACCTGCCGTCCGCCGTCGCCGCACGCGCGGCGGACGCAGGCCACCCTTTTGCTTCGCACCACCGTTTCCCGGAGAGAGTTCCATGAACGCCGCAGTTCCCCAGACCACCCTCGCCCTGCCCACCGCCAAGCTGCTGATCGACGGCGCGTTCGTCGATTCGCGCAGCGCCGAATGGGGCGACATCGTCAACCCCGCGACGCAGGAAGTCATCGGCCGCGTGCCGTACGCGACGCTCGACGAGGTCGATGCCGCGATCGCCTCCGCGCAGCGCGCGTTCCAGACCTGGAAGACGACGCCGATCGGCGCGCGGCTGCGCATCATGCTGAAGTTCCAGGATCTCGTGCGCCGCAATCTCGAACGCATCGCGCACACGCTGACGGCCGAGCAAGGCAAGACGCTGCCCGACGCGCAGGGCGACATCTTCCGCGGCCTCGAGGTGGTCGAGCACGCGTGCTCGATCGGCACGCTGCAGCAAGGCGAATTCGCGGAGAACGTCGCGGGCGGCGTCGATACCTACACGCTGCGCCAGCCCATCGGCGTCTGCGCGGGCATCACGCCGTTCAATTTCCCCGGGATGATTCCGCTGTGGATGTTCCCGATGGCGATCGTGTGCGGCAACACGTTCGTGCTGAAGCCGTCCGAGCAGGACCCGCTGTCGACGATGCAGCTCGTCGAACTCGCGATCGAGGCCGGCGTGCCGCCAGGCGTGCTGAACGTTGTGCACGGCGGCAAGACGGTGGTCGACCGCCTGTGCACGCACCCGGACATCAAGGCGATCTCGTTCGTCGGCTCGACGCGCGTCGGCACGCACGTGTACAACCTCGGCAGCCAGCACGGCAAGCGCGTGCAGTCGATGATGGGCGCGAAGAACCACGCGGTCGTGCTGCCCGATGCGCATCGCGAGCAGTCGATCAACGCACTCGTCGGCGCGGGCTTCGGCGCGGCCGGCCAGCGCTGCATGGCGACGTCGGTCGTCGTGCTGGTCGGCCAGGCGCGCGACTGGCTGCCCGATCTCGTCGAAAAGGCGAAGGCGTTGAAGGTCAATGCGGGCGCGGAAGCCGGCACCGACGTCGGCCCGGTCGTGTCGAAGGCGGCGAAGGCGCGCATCCTGTCGCTGATCGACGCCGGCGTGAAGGAAGGCGCGACGCTGCTGCTCGACGGCCGCGACGTGAAGGTGCCCGGCTACGAGCACGGCAACTTCGTCGGCCCGACGATCTTCTCCGGCGTGACGACCGACATGTCGATCTACCAGGAAGAAATCTTCGGGCCGGTGGTGGTCGTGCTGGAAGCCGACACGCTCGACGACGCGATCGCGCTCGTCAACCGCAACCCGATGGGCAACGGCGTGGGCCTGTTCACGCAGAGCGGCGCGGCCGCGCGCAAGTTCCAGAGCGAGATCGACATCGGCCAGGTCGGCATCAACATCCCGATTCCGGTGCCGGTGCCCTACTTCAGTTTCACCGGTTCGCGCGGCTCGAAGCTCGGCGATCTCGGCCCGTACGGCAAGCAGGTCGTGCAGTTCTACACGCAGACCAAGACGGTCACCGCGCGCTGGTTCGACGACGACGCGACGGCCGGCGGCGTGAACACGACGATCGCGCTGCGCTGATGCCGAGCACGAGGAGCCTGCACATGGAAATCGCATTCATCGGACTCGGCAACATGGGCGGCCCGATGGCCGCCAACCTGCTCAAGGCCGGCCACGCGCTGACGGTGTTCGACCTCGACGCGCACGCGGTCGACGCCGCGGTGCGCGCCGGCGCGACGGCGGCCGGCTCGCCGCGCGAAGCGGCGGCGCGCGGCGCGGTCGTGATCACGATGCTGCCGGCCGCGCAGCACGTGCGCGCCGTCTACCTCGGCGAC
>NZ_JAKWFH010000081.1:0-23811 GCF_029522185.1 Burkholderia sp. IO2
GATGCGCGCATAGGCCGCGACGACGCGCGCCTCGGCCGCGCGCACGTCGGGCCGCCGGCGCAGCAGGTCGGCCGGCGTGCCGATGCCCGGCGCGGCGGCGGTCCACACCGGCGCGGGCGCGGGCGGGTCGAGCCGCGCATAGATCGCCTGCGGCGTCGACGCGGTGATGATCGACAGCCTATGGATCGCGGCTTGCCGCTGCAGTTGCAGCGCGGGCAGCTCGGCCAGCGTCGTTTCCGTCTGCGCGGTGGCGCGGTCGACGTCGGCGGCCGGCACGACGCCGGCGTCGAACAGGCGCCGTGTCGATTCCTCGGTGCTGCGCTGGCTCAACGCGTTGGCCTCGACCAGCGCGAGCCGCTGTTCGAGGCCGCGCACCGTCACGTAGGTGCGCACGGTTTCGTCGATCGTCGCGATCCGCACGGCCGTCGCATCGTTTTGCGCCGATGCGATATCCGCGTCGGCTGCCGACACCCCCTGGCGGATGCGGCCGAAGATGTCGACTTCCCATGCGAGGCTCGCATTCAGGTCGAACGCGTTGCCGGTCGTCGGCGTATCGGTCGGGAACGCCTGCGATGCGGAAAGCCGCTGACGGCTGGCGCCGGCATTCAGGTCGACGGACGGGAACCATGACGACGCCGCGCCGATCCGCACCGCGCGGGCCGCATCGATGCGCGCGACGGCCGCCTGCAGGTCCAGGTTGTTCGCGAGCGCAGTGTCGACCAGCCGGTCGAGGATCGGATCGTGGAAGCCATGCCACCACGCGCCGGTGTCGGCGGCCGGGCCGCTGGCCGCGAGATCCGCGTTCGCAAAGGTCGCGGCCAGCGGCGGCGGCGTGACGGTGGCGACCGGCGCGCTCGTGCAGGCGGTCAGGACGGCCGCTGCGGACAGCGCGGCCACGAGTCGAACGAACTTCATTGCACAGCCTCCGTCGCGACGGCTGCGACAGCGGTCTTGCGCATCGCGAGCCGGCGAACCATCACATAGAACACGGGCGTAAACAGCAGCCCGAAGAATGTCACGCCGATCATCCCGAAGAACACCGCCGCGCCGACGGCCTGGCGCATTTCCGCGCCCGCGCCTTCGGAGATCACGAGCGGCAGCACGCCGAGGATGAACGCGAGCGACGTCATCACGATCGGGCGCAGCCGCTGCACGCATGCTTCGACGACGGCCTCGACGAGCTCGGCGCCGTCGGCCTCCAGCTGTCTTGCAACCTCGACGATCAGGATCGCGTTCTTCGCGGCGAGCCCGACCAGCACGATGAAGCCGATCTGCGTGAGGATGTTCACGTCCTGGCCGAGCGCGCGCACGCCGAGCGAGGCGGCAAGCAGGCACATCGGCACGATCAGCAGGATCGATACCGGCAGGCTCCAGCTGCCGTACTGCGCGGCGAGCACCAGATAGACGAGCAGCACGCACAGCGGGAACACGAGCAGCCCCGTGTTGCCGGCCGTGGTCTGCTGATAGGACAGATCGGTCCACTCGAACGAGATGCCGGGCGGCAGCACCTGTTTCGCCAGTATTTCCATCGTCTTGATCGCGAAGCCCGAGCCGAGGCCCGGCGCGGTATCGCCGTTGATTTCGGTGGCCGGATACAGGTTGTAGCGCGGCGCGCGATCGACGCCGAGCATGTCGTCGATACGCGTCACGCTGCCGATCGGCACCATCTCGCCGTCGCGATTGCGCACCTTCAGCCGCGCGAGATCCGACGCGCCGACGCGGAACGGCAGGTCCGCCTGCGCGGTCACGCGATAGGTGCGCCCGACGATGTTGAAGTCGTTGATATAGGTCGAACCGAAATACGTCTCGACCGCGTCGTTGATCGCCTGGCTCGGCACGCCGAGCATCTCGGCCTTCTCGCGGTCGAGTTCGACGTGCACCTGCGGGCTCGTCGCGGAGTAGGGCGTGTAGACGCCGACCATGCCGGGCGTGCGGTTCGCGGCCGCGACGAGATCCTGCGTCGCCTTCGCGAGCGCGGCGGTGCCGAGGCCGTTGCGGTCTTCGAGCCGCATCGCGAAGCCGCCCGTGCTGCCGAGACCCTGCACCGGCGGCGGCATCGCGACGACGATCGACGCTTCGGTGATGGTCGCGAGCCGCTTGCGCATCTCGGCGGCAATCGTGTCGATCGTCAGGCCGCGCGCCTTGCGTTCCGGCCAGGGCTGGAACACCGGGAACAGGCCCGCGCTGTTCGCCGAGTTCGTGCCGGTCGCCGCGTTGACGCCGGAGAACACCGGCACGCGCGCGACACCGGGCACCGACAGCGCGATGTCCTCGATCTTGCGCGCGATCGCGCTGGTGCGTTCGAGCGTCGCGCCGTCGGGCATCCGCACGAGCACGACGAGGTAGCCGCGATCCTGAGCGGGAATGAAGCCCTTCGGGCTCGACACGAGCAGGTAGCCGGTCGCGGCGATCAGTACCACGTACAGTGCGGCCATGGCGGGAATGATCCGGACGACTTTCCGGACCAGCCGGCCATACGCATCGGACAGCCGCTGGAACAGGCGGTTGAACGCGTTCGAGAAGCGTCGCGCGACGCGCAGCGCCGGCGCGAACGGCGCGGCCATGCGGGATGTCGGCGTCGGTGCGTCATGGTCACCGGCGTGCGCTTTCAGCATCATCGCGGACAGCGCGGGCGCGAGCGTTACCGACGTGAAGAACGAGATCGCGGTCGACACGGCGATCGTCACGCCGAACTGGCGGAAGAACTGGCCCGAGATGCCGGGAATGAACGAGGTCGGCACGAACACCGCGCACAGCACGAGCGTGATCGCGAACAGCGCGCCGCCGACTTCCTTCATCGTCAGCAGTGTCGCGTCGCGCGGCCCCGCACCGGCCGACAGGTGCCGCTCGACGTTTTCGACCACGACGATCGCATTGTCGACGACGATCCCCACCGCGAGCACGAGGCCGAACAGCGTCAGGTTGTTGATCGAGTAGCCGAGCACGGCCATCGCCGCGAACGTGCCGACGAGCGACACCGGAATCGACAGGATCGGGATGATCGACGGCCGCCAGCCCTGCAGGAACAGCAGCACGACGAACACGACGAGCACGACGGCTTCGTAGATCGTCTTGACGAGTTCGTGGATGCTGTCGCCGATGAATGCGGTCGGGTTGTAGCCGATGTTGTAGACGATGCCTTTCGGGAAGTCCCTGGACAGTTCGGCCATCTTCTTCTCGACCGCGGCCATCGTCGCGACCGCGTTCGCGCCGGGCTGCTGCAGCACCTGCAGCGCGATCGTCGGGTGGCGCAGCATGTAGCTGTCGGTCGCATACGCGAGGGCGCCGACTTCGACGCGTGCGACGTCCTTCAGCCGCACGAGCCTGCCATCCTTGCCCTGCTTGACGACGATGTCGCTGAAATCCTCGGGGCGCTTGAGCCGCCCCTCGAAGATCAGGTTCGGCTGGAATGCCTGGTTCGTGATCGGCGCCTGCGCGACCACGCCGCCCGCGAGCTGCGTGTTCTGCGCGCGTACCGCGGCGATCAGGTCGGCCGGGCTCAGGCCGAACGACGCGACGCGCTCGGGGTCGAGCCAGATGCGCATCGAGTATTCGCGCGCGCCGAGTGCGTTGATGTCGCCGACGCCTTCGATCCGCTTGAGCACGTCCGCGACGTTGCGGATCGCATAGTTCGATACGTACAGCGGATCGTAGCGCTGGTCCGGCGAGTACAGGAAGATCGTGCCGAGCTGCGTCGGCGACGACTTGCGTACCGACACGCCGCTGCGCTGCACCGGTTCGGGCAGGCGCGGCGTCGCGAGCGCGACGCGGTTCTGCACCAGCACCTGCGCCTTATCGACGTCGGTGCCGGGCTTGAACGTCGCGGTAATGTTCAGGCTGCCGTCCGACGTCGCCTGACTGTACATGTACAGCATGTCTTCCACGCCGTTCACTTCCAGTTCGATCGGCGTCGATACCGTTTGCGAGACCGTTTCCGCGGAGGCGCCCGGATAGGTCGCCTGGATCACGACGGTCGGCGGCGCGATGTCCGGATACTCGGACACCGCGAGCGAGAAATAGGCCAGCGCACCGGCGATCGTCAACACGATCGACAGGACGATCGCGAGCACCGGCTGCTGGACGGACAGGCGGCCGAGGTTCATTGCGCGCTCCCCGTCGTGCCGCTCGCCGCGTGGGCCACCGTGGCCGCTTCGATCGCGCGCGGCACGGCCTTGACCTTGTCGCCGGCCTGCACGCGCTGGAAGCCGTCGACGATCACGGTATCGCCCGCCTTCAACCCCGCATCGATCTCGCGCAGGTTGCCGTACAGGCGGCCGGGCGTCACCGGGCGGATCGCGACGGTGCCGTTCGCGTCGACGAAGTACAGCACGCGGCGCGTCGCATCGGTCGCGACGGCCGCATCGGGCACGAGCAGCGCGTGGTGCGCGACGCGGCTCGACAGGTACACGCGGCCGAACTGGCCGGGGCTCAGGCGCCGGTCCGGATTCGCGACGCGTGCGCGCTGGCGCAGCGTGCCGGTCGAGTCGTCGAGGCGGTTGTCGACGAAATCCATCGTCCCCGTCAGCGACGGCCGGGCATCGCCCGGCAGCGCGATCGCGACCTGCCGCGACGACGCGTTGCCGCCGCTTGTCCGCGCTTCGCGCGTATAGCGCAGGTAACTTTCCTCGTCGACATCGAAGTAGATGTCGATCGGATCCTGCGACACGATCGTCGTCAGCACGGTCGCGTCGCTGTCGCCGCCTTTCACGAGATTGCCTTCGCTCACGAGTTTGCGGCTGATGCGGCCGGACATCGGCGCGACGATGCGCGTGAACGACAGGTCGAGCCGCGCGCGTTCGAGTGCGCCTTGTGCGCTCGTCACCTCGGCCTGCGCGCTTTGCACGGCCTGCCTGCGCTGGTCGTAGGGGCTCTGCGCGATCGTATCGGTCTTGATCAGGATGCTCGCGCGCTCGAAATCCTGCCGGCTCAGCTTCAGTTGCGACTGCGCGCGTTCGAGCGCGCCCTGCGCGGCGGTGACGGCCGCCTGGTACGGGCGCGGGTCGATGACGAACAGCAGGTCGCCCTTGCGGACGGTCGCGCCGTCCTGGAACGCGACCTTGTCGAGATAACCGCTCACGCGCGGACGCACGTCGACGGTGTCGACCGCTTCGAAGCGGCCGGTGTAGACGTCGACGTCGTGGACGTCGCGCACGACGGGCGCACTGACGATCACGTTGGGCGTCGCGGCCGGGGCCTTGTCGTCCGACTGGCAGCCGGCCAACGCGAAGAGCGCGGCGAGCGGAACGGCGGCCAGCACGGCCGATCGCGCGATGCGTTTCAATCCTGGATATCGGTTCATATGCGTACGAGATGTCGAGTGGGGCGCGTGGCGCCGGACGGTGCGAAGTATCGGGCGCGGCGCGCGGCGGATAAACGGACGAAGCGGCATAAGAACTTGTACTGCGCAGTCACGAATCGCTGCCTGCATCGGCGACCGGCGAGCCGGTTTCGCGGAGCACGGCGAGCAAGCGGAAGGGCAGCGACGACGCGCGGCCCGAATGCCTGTTCAGGCGATTCGGGCCGGCCATGCGGAGGGGGCGGACGCGCGGTTGCGCGTATCGGAAGGCGTGCTCGCTTGCACGCCGACGTGGCTCAATGCCCGCGATAGATCGAGTCGCGACCGTTGACCGACATCGCGCGGCCGGATTCGCCGGTCGTGCGGGTTTCGCTGCCGTAACCGGTCGTGTCCGCGGCCGGGGTGGCGTTCGGGGCGGATTGCGCGACGGCGTTTTCGCGCACACGCTGTTCGGCGGCGAGGATCGCGGCCGGATACTGGTTGTGGTCCAGCGCCGGGGTATAGCCGACGGCCGCGAGGCGGGCCATCTCGGCCTTCACTTCGGCGCGGGTCAGCTGATGGTCGGCCTGCTGCGCGAACGACAGCGCCGGTGCGGCAAGGATCAGGGCGGCAAGGGTGGAAGAAACGAGCGTTTTCATCATGGGTACCTGTGTGGTTGAGTGAGCCGCAACCAACGTCGACCACGTCGATGTCGTTGCGCGTGCAGCCAATATAGGTACGCCGACGCCCGGGAAAAACGGCTGCCGGACCAAATCATTTTTGATTCTGAGTCACGAATCGAACGTGAATTCGGTCGGCAGCCTTGCCGGCCGGGCGTCTGGCCCGAACAGCGGCTGGGGGCCGGTGATCGAAACAGGCCGCCAACCGGCCCATTAGACCTCGCGGGACTCAAGTGTGTCGAATTCCGTCTTGGACAGACTTAACCGGTCTCCCTAGACTGAACTCGCTTTCCTTTACTCCCTGGAGAAAATCATGAGTCTCAAAGACAAGCTGCCCGGCAACAAGATCCTCGGTTTCGGTACCGCCCCGCTCGGCAACATGTTCCGCGACATCCCCGACGCGGAAGCCGCGGCCACCGTCGAAGCCGCGTGGCAACACGGCATCCGCTATTTCGATTCGGCCCCGTTCTACGGCGCCGGCCTGGCGGAAATCCGCCTCGGCGACGCGCTCGCGAACCATCCGCGTGACGAGTACGTGCTGAGCACGAAGGTCGGCCGCGTAATCCTCGACGAAATCGAAGACGTGTCGGCGCGCGATCTCGGCGAAAAGGGCGGCCTGTTCGAACACGGCCGGCCGAACCGCATCGTCAACGACTACTCGGCCGACGCGACGCTGCGCTCGATCGAGGACAGCCTGAAGCGTCTGCGCACCGACCGCCTCGATATCGTGTGGGTGCACGACATCGCGCAGGACTTCTACGGCGACGAATGGCTCGCGCAATTCGAAGTGGCGCGCAAGGGCGCATTCCGCGTGCTGAGCAAGCTGCGCGAGGAAGGCGTGATCAAGGCGTGGGGCCTCGGCGTGAACCGCGTCGAACCGATCGAACTGGTGCTCGACCTCGCCGAACCTCAACCGGACGGCATGCTGCTGGCCGGCCGCTACACGCTGCTCGATCATGAGCGCGCGCTGCAACGCGTGATGCCGGCGGCGGCCGCGCAGAACGTCGGGATCGTCGTCGGCGGCCCGTACAGCTCGGGCGTGCTCGCGGGCGGCACGCACTTCGAATACCAGAAGGCGTCGCCGGAAATCCTCGCGAAGGTCGACCGGATCAAGGCGATCGCCGCGCGCTACGACGTGCCGATCAAGGCCGCCGCGCTGCAGTTCTCGATGTCGCATCCGGCGACCGTCGCGGTGATCCCGGGCGCGAGCCGTCCGGAGCGGATCGCGGAAGACCAGGCCGCGCTGAACGTGGCGATTCCGGCCGACTTCTGGCGCGAGATGCGTGAACAAGGCCTGATCGCGGCCAATGCGCCGCTGCCGACCGATCGTTGATCCTGAAAGGTGATGACATGGCACAGGCACATGCAAGTATCGAGATCGCGGCTTCGGCCGACACGGTCTGGCAACTGATCGGCGGCTTCGGGTCGCTGCCCGACTGGCTTTCGTACATTCCGGCCAGCGAGCTGAGCGAGGGCGGGCGCGTGCGGCGTCTCGCGAATCCGGCGGGCGATGCGATCGTCGAGCGGCTGGTCGCGTTCGACGAAGCGGAGCGCAGCTATACGTACGCGATCCTCGAAGCACCGTTCCCGGTCGTGAACTATCGCTCCACGCTGCGCGTGCGCGAGAACGGCCCGAACGCGTCGAAGGTCGAGTGGTCCGGCACGTTCACGCCGCACGGCGCGACCGACGACGAAACCGTCCGGCTGTTTCGCGGCATCTACGAAGACGGCCTCGCGGAACTGGCGAAGCGCTTCGCGGTGGCCTGACGGCGACACGTCGCATCGTGTGATGGAGGCGGGGCGTCCGGCTCCCGCCACGCCTTCGCCGCGGGTGTCGCCTGCGGCGAAGGCTTGGGCGCAGGTGTGAGCGCGTCGGCGTGGTTCTACACCGACGGGCCGCCGCCATCGGCGTGCAGCTCGTCGATCAGCAGCCGCGCGCCCGGCGAGATCGGCGCGCCCTTGCGCGTGACGAGTTCGTAAGGCTCGCTGCGCGAACCGATCCGCAGCGGCAGGATGCGCGTCATGTCGTGCCGCGCGAAGAATTCGGCGACGTCGATCGACACCAGCGCGACGAACGACGGATTGCCCTGCAACAGCGCGAGCGTCGCGAATGCCGACGTCGTTTCGAGCAGATGCGGCGGAAAGCGGATGTCGGCTTCGAGGAATTCGCGTTCCAGGAGCAGCCGCATCGGCATGTTCGCGCGATACACGACCCACCTGTATTCGGCGAGGTCGCGCAGCGCGAGCTTCTTTGCGCCCTTGAGCGGATGGCGCACGTTCGCGACCACCGCGAGCGTCTCGTCCTGCAGCTTCACGCTGTCGTAGAGCTGTGGCGTGCGGCTGATCGTCGTGCGGCAGATTGCAAGATCGAGCCGGCCTGCGTCGATCTCGCTCAGCAGCGCTTCGCTGGTGTCCTCGACGATCTCGACGGACATCTCCGGATGGCGTGCGACGAGCGTCGAGATCGCATCGGTCAGCCGCGGCACCGCGCCCATGATCACGCCGACGCTCACGCGCCCGCCATGTCCGCGCAGGATGCCGACGATTTCCTCGCGCAGATGTGCGAGATCGGTATGAATCAGCCGCGCGTAGCGGATCACGCAATCGCCGACCTCGGTCGGTTCGAGCCCGCGGTTGGTGCGATTGAACAGCGGCGTGCCGAAGGTCGTCTCGATCTCCTGCAGCGCCTTGCTCGCGCCCGGCTGCGTGAGCGCGACCTGCTGCGCGGCCTTGAGCAGCGAGCCCTGGTCGGCGAGCGCGATCAGCAGGCGCAGCTGCTTCAGGTGAAGGCGGGAAATGATGGAGTGAAGCGGCGGGGTCATGGACGTGACGAAAAGTTATACCGGTATCACGTCCCGTCAATTGTCTCGACGACTGTGATTCCTTATGCTGGCCCGTCGAGCCTTTTTATCAAGCCGTTTTTGGATGGGTGAACCGGGATGCCGCCGACGTGCGGCGGAAAGCGGGTGCACTCACTATAACTTGAACTTATTGCCGTGTCGATTGCGGTCGCACCCGGACGACACGCGCTGGATGCCAGGAGCGAAGCACACATGGATCTGAACATCGAAGGCCGCTGGGCGCTGGTTTGCGCGGCCAGCAAGGGGCTGGGCAAGGGGTGCGCGCAGGCGCTCGTCGCCGAGGGCGTGAACGTCGTGATCACCGCGCGCGGCAGCGACGCGCTCGACGCGACCGCCCGCGAACTGCGCGCGCTCAACCCGGCCGTCACGGTGGTGGCCGTGGCCGGCGACATCACGACGAGCGCGGGCCGCACGGCGGCGCTCGCGGCCGCGCCGCAAGTCGACATCCTCGTGAACAACGCGGGCGGCCCGCCGCCGGGCGATTTCCGCGAATGGACGCGCGACGACTGGATCGCGGCGCTCGACGCGAACATGCTGACGGCGATCGAGCTGATCAAGGCGACCGTCGACGGGATGACCGAGCGCGGCTTCGGGCGCATCGTCAACATCACGTCGAGCGCCGTGAAAGCGCCGATCGACGTGCTCGGCCTGTCGAACGGCGCCCGCACGGGGCTGACCGGCTTCATCGCGGGCATCGCGCGGCAGAAGCGCATCGCGGCGCGCAACGTGACGATCAACAACCTGCTGCCGGGGCTGTTCGATACCGACCGTCTGAAGAAGGCGACCGAAGCGTCCGCGCAGGCAGAAGGGACGGACTACGAAGCGACGCGTGAAGCGAAGCGCCGCAACGTGCCGGCCGGGCGTTTCGGCACGGCCGACGAATTCGGCGCGGTCTGCGCGTTCCTGTGCAGCGCGCACGCCGGTTACCTGACCGGGCAGAACGTGCTGCTCGACGGCGGCGCATATCCGGGCACGTTCTGATCGCGCGGCGTTCGTCGCGGGATGCCCGGGCCGCACGGTGCGCCCGGGCATGGCTTGCCCGCGTTACTTGATCACCAGCGGATTGACCGGCGCACCGGTGCCGCCGACGATCTTCAGCGGCGCGGCGGTGTACAGGAATTGCCACTGGCCGTCGCGCGCGCAATCTTCCGCGAGCGCATCGAGCAGCACGACCTCGGTGAACACGACGCCGAGGTTGCGCATCAGCGCGTTGTGCAGCGGAATCATCACGCCCGACACGGGGTCGACCGTCACTTCGTTGCCCATCGTATCGGTGACGAGGTTCGGAATCTCCATCTCGCGGAACCATTCGACGAGCTCGCGGCTGAACGTGAGCCCCGGCTCGACGTAGTCGCGATAGAACTCGGCTTCGTCGCGCTCGTAGAACGATCCGATCCAGCCGGTGCGGATCAGCAGGATGTCGCGCGGCTCGATCGTCACGTTCTGCGCGCGCGCCGCGTCGAGCAGGTCGTGATGATCGAACGTCTCGCCCTTGTCGAGCACGCGCTTGTTGCGATGGCGCGCGATGTCGATCAGCACCGCGCGGCCCGCGATACCGCGCTCGGCGATCGGCAGGATGCTCGCGCGTTCGAGGCCGCCGACCGTGCTCAGCGCGTCGTAGCCGTTCCACAGCGTATCGTCGTACCACACGTGCCCGAGCGCGTCGCACTGCGTCGAGCCCTGCACGTGCATGAAGATCACGTCGTCCGCGTATTCGACGTTGCCGTCGAAGTGCGCCTTGCCCGCGAGGAAATGGCCCTTGTCGAGCACGTTCATCCGCATCGACGGGCGCCGGCCCGGAAACAGCGGCTCGCCCTTCGCGTGGCCGATGTCCACCTGCAGCGTGAAGGTGCGGCCCTGGCGCACGGCGGCGATGCCGCGCATCACCTGTTCGGATTGCAGATAATTCAGCGCGCCGACTTCATCGTCGGGGCCCCACTTGCCCCAGTTGGTCGGCAGGCCGTCGAGCAGGCGCTTGACGTCGGGGCCATCGGCCGGTTTCTGCACACACATGTTCGTCTCCATCGTTGTGATCGACGCGAACCCGGGGGCGATTTGCCGTGCGGGCATTCGGCATCGGACGGGCGCGCCCGGTGCGGCGCGACGTCGGGCCAGTATAGAAATCGCGCCGCCCATCCGGTATTGAGAGCCGCTCATAGCGCTATGAAAAGCTGTCATGCGCGAAGTATTGACGCGGGTCGGGCGGGTTTGAAACCATCGTGGTCGATCGTGGCGGCGCTGCATGCGCGTCGACGCCAACGCATCCAGTCGATTGATCCACACAGGAAACGGAAATGAACATCGCAGGCAACTTGCTGATCGGTCAGCGCGCGCGGCGCGGCACCCAGGGCGTCACGTATGCGATCGACGCGGCGAGCGGCGAACGCATGGAGCCGGCTTTCGGCGGCGCGACCGTCGTCGATCTCGACGAAGCGTGCGCGCTGGCCTGGGCGGCCTTCGACGCGTATCGCGAGACCCCGCCCGAAGCACGCGCGCAGTTTCTCGAAGCGATCGCGGCGAACATCCTCGCGCTCGGCGATGCGCTGGTCGAGCGCTGCGTCGCCGAATCGGGCCTGCCGCGCGCGCGTGTCGAAGGCGAGCGCGGCCGCACGGTCGGCCAGTTGCGCCTGTTCGCCGGCGTGGTGCGCGCGGGCGACTACCTCGAAGCGCGCATCGATCCGGCGCAGCCGGAACGCCAACCCGCGCCGCGCCCCGATCTGCGCCTGCGTCATATCGGCGTCGGCCCGGTCGCGGTATTCGGCGCGAGCAACTTCCCGCTCGCGTTCTCGGTGGCGGGCGGCGATACCGCGTCCGCGCTCGCGGCCGGCTGCCCGGTGATCGTGAAGGCGCACTCGGCGCACCCCGGCACGTCGGAACTCGTCGGGATGGCCGTGCAGCAGGCCGTGAAAGCATGCGGGATGCCGGAAGGCACGTTCTCGCTGCTGTTCGGCAGCGGCCTTGAAATCGGCCAGGGGCTCGTGCGCGACCGCCGGATCAAGGCGGTCGGCTTCACCGGTTCGCGCCATGCGGGGACCGAACTGATCGCGATCGCGAACGCGCGGCCCGAACCGATCCCCGTCTATGCGGAGATGAGCAGCATCAACCCCGTGCTGT
The DNA here is from genome assembly GCF_029522185.1 of Burkholderia sp. IO2. Taxonomy (NCBI): domain Bacteria; kingdom Pseudomonadati; phylum Pseudomonadota; class Betaproteobacteria; order Burkholderiales; family Burkholderiaceae; genus Burkholderia; species Burkholderia sp. IO2. The sequence goes on from NZ_JAKWFH010000081.1 coordinate 11,931, forward strand.
TGTTCCCGCACGCGCTGGAACAACGCGGCGACGCGATCGCGCAGGCATTCGTGCAGTCGCTGACGCTCGGTGCCGGCCAGTTCTGCACGAACCCCGGGCTGATCTTCGCGGTGGAAGGGCCGGCGCTCGAACGCTTCATCGCGGCGGCGGCCGGGCGGCTCGCGCAGGCGCCGGCCGCGACGATGCTCACGCCCGGTATTCACCAGGCGTTCGAGCGTGCGGTCGCGGTGTTCGCGCAGCATCCTCAGGTGCGGACCGTCGCGCGCGCCCAGGCGCCTGCCGGTGCGAACCAGGGGCAGGGCGCGCTGTTCGTGACGAGCGCCGACGCATTCCGCGAATCGAAGGCGTTGCACGAGGAGATTTTCGGCGCGGCGTCGCTGATCGTTCGGTGTCCGGACCTGAACACGATGCTCGCGCTGATCGAGTCGCTGGAAGGGCAGCTGACGGCGGCGATTCATCTCGACGAAGCCGATTACGCGGACGCGCGCCGATTCCTGCCGGCGCTGGAGCGGCGCGCGGGCCGCGTGCTGGTCAACGGCTTCGGCACCGGCGTCGAGGTCGCGCATGCGATGGTGCACGGCGGCCCGTATCCGTCCACCGCGGACGGGCGTTCGACGTCGGTCGGCAGCCTCGCGATCCGCCGCTTCCTGCGGCCGGTCAGCTATCAGGACATGCCGGATGCGCTGCTTCCCGACGCATTGCGAACGAGCAACCCGTGGGCGCTGAACCGCCTGCTCGACGGCAAGCTCACGCTCGCGCGGTAAGCGGCGAGCGAATGGCAGGCGGGGCGTCGCGACGCACCGGCGCCCCGCGTTTTCACGGCCTTATTTGCCGACTGCCGCGACGACCTCCTCGCCGGTCAGGATCTCGCGGAAGATGCCCACCAGCGGGCGCAGGTTGACCTTGTGCCACGCGGCCCACAGCGGCGTGCGGTAGCTGAACCACGGCAGCTCGCGCAGCACGACGCCTTCCGGCACCTGGTGACGCAGGCTTTGCTGGATCATCGTCACGCCGAGCCCGGCGGCGACGAGCCCGAGCGCGGCGAGCGGCTCGGTCGCTTCCACCGAGATGTCCGGCGAAAAACCGGCCTTCGCACAGGCCGCGACGAACGCGCCGTGCCGCGGCGCGCTTTCCTGCTGCGTGACGCCGATCCACGCCTGCGCGGCAAGATCGTCGGCGACCAGTGTCTTCTTCTTCGCGAGCGGATGCCCGTCGGGCAGCGCGAGCAGCATCGGATCGTTCAGCACCATCGTCGAATCGAGTTCGGGATCGTCCGGTGCGGGCGGCTCGGTCACGAGCGCGATGTCGAGGCTGCGTTCGCGCAGGCCTTCGAGCTGCGCGGCGCAGGGATAGTTGTACAGCGCGATATGCACCGACGGGCGCTCCGCGCGCAGCGTTTTCAGCGCGCGCGGCAGCACGCCCGAGTGCGTGGCCGTTTCCAGATAGCCGATGCACAGACCGCCTTCGTCGCCGCGACCGAGCCGGCGCGCGAGCGATTCGAGCCGGTTCGCATGGCGCAGGAACGCATGCGCTTCGCTGAGGAACGTGCGCCCGTCACGCGTCAGACGAATGCGCTGCTGGCTGCGTTCGAACAGCGTCAGGCCGAGCTTTTCCTCGAGCTGCGCGATCTGGCGGCTGAGCGGCGACTGCGAAATGTGCAGGCGTTCGGCCGCGCGGCCGACGTGTTCCTCTTCCGCGACCGCGATGAAATATTGAAGCTGGCGGATGTCGAGCATGTAAGACCTTATGGGACTCAAGTGTGATGAATTATGTCTTGGACAGACTTATTCATGCAACCTAGACTGGGCGCACTTTCCTGTCCCATCCGGAGAAACGCATGGCTCTCAACGACACGCTGCCCGCCGACAACCGGCTCGGTTTCGGCGCGGCGCCGCTCGGCAACATGTTCCGCGACATTCCCGACGCGGAAGCGCACGCGACCGTCGAAGCCGCGTGGGCACGCGGCATCCGCTACTTCGACACCGCGCCGTCGTATGGCGCGGGGCTCGCGGAAGCGCGTCTCGGCGACGCGCTGGCCGGCCGGCGCCGCGACGACTACTTCATCAGCACGAAGGTGGGCCGCATCGTGCTCGACGATCTGGAGGAAGCGGCCACCCGCGACTACGGCGAGAAGAGCGGGATCTTCGCGCACGGCCGCGCGAACCGGCTGGTGAGCGACTACTCGGCCGACGCGACGCTGCGCTCGATCGAGGACAGCCTGAAGCGGCTGCGCACCGATCGTCTCGACATCGTGTGGGTGCACGACGTCGCGCAGGACATCTACGGCGACGAATGGCTCGCGCAGTTCGAGGTGGCGCGCAAGGGCGCATTTCGCGTACTGGGCAAGCTGCGCGAGGAAGGCGTGATCGGCGCGTGGGGCCTCGGCGTGAACCGTGTCGAGCCGATCGAGTTGCTGCTCGACCTCGCCGAACCGCAACCGGACGGCATGCTGCTGGCCGGCCGCTACACGCTGCTCGATCACGAACGCGCGCTGCAGCGCGTGATGCCGGCCGCCGCGGCCCGTCACGTCGGGATCGTCGTCGGCGGCCCGTACAGCTCGGGCGTGCTCGTCGGCGGCGCGCACTTCGAATACCGGAAGGCGCCGCCCGAGGTCGTCGCGAAGGTCGAGCGGATCAACGCGATCGCCGCGCGCCACGACGTGCCGGTCAAGGCCGCCGCGCTGCAGTTCGTGCTCGCGCATCCGGCGACGGCCGCGGTGATTCCGGGCGCGAGCCGCCCGGAGCGCATCGCGGAAGATGCCGCGGCGCTGACGTTCGAGATCCCCGCCGATTTCTGGCGCGAGATGCGCGAGCAGCAGCTCGTCGCGGCCGATGCGCCGCTGCCGATCGATCGTTGATTCCGTCAGCGCCGCCGAGTCCGTCTGGCCGCTGACGACGCGACGAGGCCCGCTCGCGCGGGCCTCGTCGTTTCGGCAGAAGGAAAGCTCGGCTGCGTGACCGTCAGCCGTGCGTGCGCGGCCGGTAATCGATCAGGCTGGAGAACACCGCGATCAGCACGGCCATCGCGACGAAGAACAGCAGCGCGAGGAAGTACGAGCCCGACCACTGGACGATCACGCCGATCAGGATCGGCACCACGACGCCGACCATGCTGCCGCAGAAGTTCATCGTGCCGCCGAGCACGCCGGCGCGTTCCGGGCCGCCGACGATCGCCGGCAGGCTCCAGTACATCCCGCAGAAGCGGATGAAGAACATCGCGATGCTCAGCAGCAGCACCACGGCGTTTGCGTTCGCGATATAGGCCGCCGCGAGGATGCACGCGGCCGCGATCAGCGACGAGCCGCTGAACATCGTGCGCATCACCAGGTTCGGCGACGCGCCCGACGCCTTCCAGCGATCGCCGATGGTGCCGCCGATCAGTTCGCCGACGAAGCCCGACATGAAGATGATGAAGGTCGCGCCGCCCGTCGTCGCGATGTTGAAGCCGTAGGTCTTGTGCAGGTAGCTCGGCATCCACGTCAGCAGCCCGTAGAACACCGCGAGGATGCAGCTGTAGCCGGCGAACATCGCGAGCACCGAGCGATCCTTCACCAGTTCGCGCAGCGGCACGCGTTCGCCCGTGGTTTGCGTCGGCGCATTCGCGCGCGTGATGTGTTCGAGCTCGGCCGCATTCACGCCCGGATGCTCGGACGGATGGTTGCGGATGTAGCGCCATACGAGCACGCCCACCAGCATCGTGCCGACGCCCGCGATCACGAACGCGATGCGCCACGATCCGAACCACGCGATCAGCCCGGAAATCAGGATCGCGCCGAGCGCGCTGCCGAGCGGCGCGCCGCCGTCGACCAGCACCGCGCCGCGGCCGCGTTCGTGCGGCGTCAGCCACGTGCCGATCAGCTTCGCGCCGGCCGGGAACACCGGCGATTCGGAGAAGCCGAGGCCCATGCGCGTGAGCATCAGCAGGATCCAGTTGTGCGATGCCGCGCCGAGCGCCTGGAACGCGCCCCATGCGAGCGTCGCGGTCGCGATGATGCCGCGCGTGTGATAGCGGTCGAGCATCACGCCGACCGGGATCTGCATCAGCGCGTACGACCAGAAGAACGCGCTCAGCATCAGGCCTTCGAGCGCCGGCGACAGGTTGAATTCCGGTGCGATCAGCGGCATCGCGACCGACAGCGACGCGCGGTCGATGTAATTGATCGCGACCAGCAGCAGCATGAGCAGGAAGATGCGCCAGCGGACGTTGGTCGGCCGCGCCGACGCGTCGAGCGAAGTCGGCGCGGCGGCCGGGACGGCGGGGGAAGTCGAGGGGGGCATGCGTGTCTCCGTCGTTATGGTTGCGGGGGCGATGGCATCGTCGCCGTGCAGCGACTGTAGGGGCATGGCCGCGTCTTGCCTAATGACGCTTCGTGATCGCGTGATAACCAAACGGCGCGGCGCGCGGGGAATAAGCGGACGTTATCGGGCGATCCGGTTTTTTCATTACCGGCGGCAATCGGCCGCTTGTAGTGTTCGGTGCGGAGACTTCACACGGAGAAAGCACCATGAGCCCATTCCAATATTTCTTTCCCACCACGCTGAAATTCGGCAACGGCCTCGCGCGGCAGGCCGGCGAACTGCTGAAGCCGCTGTTCAGCGGCAAGCTGCTGGTCGTGACCGACGAAGGCCTGATCAAGAGCGGCGTGCTCGAAGGATTCTTCGCATCGCTGCGCGACGCGGACGTCGCCTACGAAATCTTCTCGGGCGTCGAGGCGAACCCGAGCACGGCCGTGCTCGACAGCGCGCTGATGTTCCTGAAGGAGCATCGCTGCACCGCCGTGATCGGCGTCGGCGGTGGCAGCAGCATCGACACGGCGAAGGGCGTGGCCGCGATGGCCACCAACGGCGGCACGATTCTCGACTACGAGGGCTACAACAAGATCCCGGACGAACCGCTGCCGATCTTCGCGATCCCGACCACGTCGGGCACCGGCAGCGAATGCACGGCGTCGACGGTGTTCACGAACCAGGAAACGCTGTTCAAGACCGTGATCGTCAGCCACAAGCTGTTCCCGAAGCTCGCGATCCTCGACGCGGAGCTCACGCTGAAGCTGCCGGCCGCGATCACCGCGGCCACCGGCATGGACGCGCTGACGCATGCGATCGAATCGTATGTGTCGAAGCAGGCGAACCCGGTGAGCCAGTCGCTCGCGCTGGGCGCGATCCGCCTGATCGGGCGCAGCCTGCGCAACGCGTTCTACGTCGGCTCCGATCTCGCGGCGCGCGAGGACATGCTGCTCGGCTCGTTCCTGGCCGGCGTCGCGTTTTCGCAGTCGAAGCTCGGCAACGTGCACGCGATCTCGCACACGATGGGCGGCGTGTTCAACATCGCGCACGGCATCGCGAACGCGGCGCTGCTGCCGTACGTGATCGAATTCAACCGGCCGGCCTGCCCGGCGCTGTATCGCGACATCGCGGCAGCGCTCGGCGGCGACGTGACCGGCGTCGATGCGGAAACGGCCGCGCGCGCACTGGTCGAGCAGATCGTCGAACTCAATCGCGCGCTCGCGATTCCGTCGAACATCCGCGAGCTCGGCGTCGATCTCGCGCACCTGCCGCAGATGGTGGCCGACTCGATGCGCAGCGGCAACGTGCTGGTCAACCCGCGGCTGACGACCGCGCGCGACGTCGAAGGCATCATCCGCGCCGCGTACGGCGGCGAACTCTGATCGCGCGACCCGCGCGAAGTGCGATTACCCGAATCGATTCAACCAGGAGCAGTCATGTATTACGAAATGCGGACCTACACGGTCCAGATCGGCAAGATGAACGAATACCTGCGGCACTTCGAGAAGGAAGGGCTGCCGGTGATCTCCCGCTATGCGACGCTGGTCGGCTGGTGGTACACGGAAATCGGCGAACTGAACCAGGTCGTCCACATCTGGGCATACGAAAGCCTCGACGATCGCATCAAGCGCCGTACCGCGCTGTACGAGGATCCGGACTGGCTCGAGAAGTTCGTGCCGAAGGCGTTCCCGATGCTCGAGAAGATGGAGTCGAAGCTGCTGCGCCCGGCCGCGTTCTCGCCGATCAGGTAAGCAGGGGACCTTGCAGCGTTTCGACGAGCAGGCGCGCACCCGGCGACAGGTGCGCGAAGGTACGGGCGACGACGCCGTACGGCTCGTCGAGCGCCGGGATCGCGACGGGCAGGCACGCAATCAGGCCGAAGCGCTCGCCGAACTCGGCGACTTCGCGCGGGATCACGGCCACCAGCTCGGGGTCCGCCTGCAGCAGCGTGAGCGTCGCGAACGTCGACGCGGTTTCGATCGGATAGCGCGGCACCTCGATGCCGGCGTCGGCCAGTGCGCGTTCGAGCGCGAGCCGCATCGGCGTGTTGACCGGATACGCGACCCATTCCGCATCGGTGAGATCGCGCAGCGTCAGCGTGTCGCGCCCGGCGAGCGCATGCGTGCGCGCGGTCACGACCGCGAGCGGTTCGGATTTCAGCGGCAGGTAGTCATACGCTTCCGGGCGGCGGCTGTTGCCGTTGCGGCAGATCGCGAGGTCGATGCGGCCGTCGTCGATCAGCGCGAGCAGGCTCGCGCTGGTGCCTTCGACGATCTCGACCGACAGGTTCGGCTGGCGGCGGCGCAGGTCGGTCAGCGCGCGCGTGAGCAGCGGCACCGCGCCCATGATGACGCCGACCGCGAGATGGCCGCCATGCCCCTGCGTGAGCGCGAGGACTTCGGTGTGCAGGTGTTCGAGGTCGCTGTAGATGAGGCGCGCGTAGCGCGTGACGCAGCGGCCGAGGTCGTTCGCGACGAGGCCCTTCGGTTGCCGCTCGAACAGCGGCATGCCGAGGATGTCCTCGATCTCGCGCAGCACCTTGGTGGCGCCGGGCTGCGAGATCGCGATCTCTTCGGCGGCCTTGTGCAGCGAACCGTGGTTTTCGAGCGCGATCAGCAGTTTGAGCTGCTTGAGGCGAAGGCGCGACGCGATATTGGCGAGGGAGGGAACGGCCAGCGGCTTCATGGCAACGACCAAACCGAAAGCGCGCATTATAGCCCGTCCGGCCCATAAACGATCCTGAGGATCGCCAAGAAATCGCGGGTTTTCCGGCCTTCGGATCACCCGCGCATGCGGTCAATTTCCGTACATGTCGAAGTCGAAATACTTCGACTGGATCGCGTTGTACGTGCCGTCGCCGCGAATCTGCGCGATGGCGCGATTCAGTGCGTCACGCAGGTCGGTGTCGGCCTTGCGCACGCCGGCCGCATCGCCGTTACCCATGATCTTCGCGTCGTACACCACGCCGCCCGCGAACGAGAAGCCCTTGCCGCGCGGCGTCGCCAGGAACCCGAGCTGGCCCTGCACGGCATCCATCAGCACGCCGTCGACGCGCCCGGTGACGAGATCCGCATACGCCTGGTCGTAGCTCGGATACGGCACGACCTCGACCTTCGCGGCCGCCCACTTCTCGCGCGCATAGGTTTCCTGGACCGTGCCCTGTTCGACCGCGACGCGCTTGCCGGCGAGCTTCGCCGCGTCCGGCAGCAGCCCCGACCCGGTACGCGCGATCAGCCGTGTCTGGTTGCGGTACAGGCGGTCGGTGAAGTCGATCTGCTGGCGCCGCTGTTCGGTCGCGGCCATCGACGACAGGATCACGTCGAACTTGCGCGCCTGCAGCCCCGGAATCAGCCCGTCGAAGCTGCTCGACACCCACACGCATTTCGCATTCAGCTTCGCGCACAGCGCGTTGCCGAGGTCGATGTCGAAGCCCTTCACGCTGCCGTCGGTCGCGGTCGACTCGAACGGCGGGTAGGTCGGGTCGACGCCGATGCGGATGGTCGTCCATTCCTTCGCCGACGCCAGCGACGCGACAGCCATCGCGGCGGCGGAAAGGAGAATCGTGAGGCGCGTCTTCATGGTCTGGCTCCGTTCGTGTGGGGAAGAGTGGGCGTGCGCGTCAGCTCGGGAATTCGCCGCGCTGAAAATCGTTCGACAGTTCGAGGGCGTCGGCCATCTCGCCGACGGTGACCGGCTTGATCGGCGCGCGGATCCGGTAGTGACCGACGTCGCCGACGCCGCGCTGCTGCACGTCGGCGATCAGTTCGCCGACCGTCGTGCCGCACCAGCGCCCCTGGCACGGACCCATTCCGCAGCGCGTAAACGCCTTCATCTGGTTCGGCCCCTGGCAGCCGAGCGCCGCGAGCTGGCGAATCTCGCCGGCCGTGACTTCCTCGCAGCGGCACACGATCGTGTCGTCGTCGGGGCGGCGCAGCGCGGCGGGCGGCGTATACAGCGCGTCGAGCAGCGGGCGCACCGCGAGATGGCGGCGCCATGCACGCAGCACCGGGCGTTCGCGTGCGGCCTGCCGTTGCGCGTCGAGCGCACCGAGTTGCCGGGCGATGTCGAGCGCCGCCACTTCGCCGGCGAGTGCCGCCGCCTGTGCGCCGCCGATCCCTGCGCCGTCGCCCGCGATCCAGACGTGCGGCACGCTGCTGCGGCCGCGCGCGTCGCGCTGCGGGCGCCAGCATGCCGACGCTTCGTCCCATTCATGCGCGCAGCCGAGCGCGCGCGCGAGCTGCGTCGACGGAATGACGCCCTGATGCAGCAGCACGAGGGACGTGTCGAGCGCTTGTACGACGCCTTCCGCGTCGCGAAAGCGGATGCGTTCGGCGCGATCGTCGCCGTCGATGCGGATGTCGGTCGCGCCGCGATGGACGGGAATCCCGGCGTCGCGCACCGCACGCAGCATGCGCCAGCCCTTGAGCAGATAGTTGACGCCGCGCAGTGCCGGCAGCGCATGGGGAAGCGCGCGGCGCCACGCGTCGCGCGGTGTCGTATCGACCAGCGCGCGCACGCGCCGGCCCGCATTCAGCAATTGCGCGGCGAACAGCCACAGCAGCGGGCCGCTGCCCGCCAGCACGGCGTCGGCCGACGGCGCGAGGCCCGACGCTTTCAGCAGCGTTTGCGCGGCGCCGACGCCCATCACGCCGGGCAACGTCCAGCCGGGCACCGGCCACGGCCGCTCCTGCGCGCCGGTCGCGATCAGCACCGCGCGCGGGCCGATTTCGAGCGTGCCGCGCGACGGGCCGCTCTGCGTGAGCATCGCGACGGGTGTCGGTTCGAATGCGACCTGCCACACGACGCTGCGCGGCAGGTAATGCGCGCCGCTGGCGAGCAGGCCGTCGACGAGCGGCCGGCCGGCCGCATAGTCGGCGCCAAGCCATTGCGCGAGCGGCGCCGGCGCATCGGCCACGTTGCGGTAGATCTGGCCGCCGGGCGCGCGGCCTTCGTCCGCGACGACGACCGACAAGCCGGCCGTGCGCGCGGCGATGGCTGCCGCCATCCCGGCCGGCCCGGCGCCGACGATCAGCAGGTCGCACTGGCGGCGCGTCATGCGAGCCTCGCCTTGCCGTGCATCGCGCGCACCTGCATGCCGTCGGCGACGGGCGTCATGCAGCCTTGCACGTTCGGGACGCCGTCGATTTCGACGAGGCAGTCGAAGCACACGCCCATCATGCAGAACGGGCCGCGCGGCGCGCCGCTCACGGCGCTCGTGCGGCACGCGGCCGAACCGGCGGCGAGCATCGCGGCCGCGACGCTGTATTGCGCGGGCACGTCGTGCGGCGTGCCGTCGATATGGATGCGCACGCGTTCGAGCGTCGCGGCGGCGGGAACGAGGGATTCAAACATGCCGGGCTTCCGTGGGCGCGTCAAAGCGCGCGGTGGTAAAGGCGGACAGGTCGGCCGGCGCGGCGCCGCCGGCGATCCACGGCGCGACGAGATCGGCGTGGGTTGCCGCGAGCGTCACGCCGCTGTGGCAGATCGCGATGAACGCGCCCGGATGCGTGGTCGACGCCTCGTAGACGGGCAGGCCGTCGGGCGTCATGATGCGCAGCGCGCCCCACGCGCGCACGATGCGTGCATGCGCGAGCGCGGGGAAGGCGGTGCGTGCGCGACGCGCGATGTCGACCATCGCCGGGCGCGTCTGGCCGTCGTCGAAGCCGACGTCTTCGGCCGAGTCGCCGAGCAGCACCGAGCCTTCCGGCGTCTGCCGGACGACGAGCGTCGGATAGTCGAGAAACGGCGCGAGCCGTTCGGTGACCATGATCTGGCCGCGCAACGGCGAGATCGGTGCGCGCAGGTCGACCATCGGCGCGAGCCGCGCGTTGTCGAGGCCGGCCGCGAGCACCACGCGCCCGGCTTCGAGCCGTGCGTGGCGCGTGTCGATCTCGAAGCGCCCCGCGTGCGGGCGGATTTCGCTGACCTCGCTGCGCGGCAGATAGACACCGCCGCACCGCTGAAACGCCTGCAGCATCGCGCGCAGTGTATAGAGCGGATTCGCGTGACCGTCGTTCGGCGACCACAGCGCGCCGGCCAGCGACGGCGACGCCGACGGAATGCGCCGGCGCAGCGCCGCCGGATCGAGGACCTCGTACGACAGCGCGGCTTCCTGCCGGCGCAGCGATTCGAGCAGGTCGGTCGCGCCGTCGAGTTCCGCGCGGTGTTCGAACAGCTCGATGCCGCCCGGGCGTTCGAACGCGCAATCCACGCCGGTTTCGCGCTGCAACTGCGCGGCGAACGCATGCCAGCGCTCGGACGATTCGCGCGACCAGCGCGCATACGGCACGCAGCGGCCGCCTTTGCCCTGCACCCACACGAGCCCGAAATTGCCGCGCGCCGCGCGAAACGCGATGTCGTCGCCGTCGCACACCGCGACGCGCTGGCCGAGACGCGCGATGCCCCACGCGATGGCCATGCCGACGAGACCGCCGCCGGCCACGACGACGTCGAAGCGGCGCACGGTCATGCGCGGCTCCGGTGTCGCGGGTGAGGCGGTTGCGTGTTATATCCCATGGCGGCGCGGCTCCTTGCTTTCAGTACGTTGCGGAACCGATGTTCGGACAGGCAAAATGTGCTGTCCAATACAGCTTGATCAACGCTCCATAATCCAGTGTTATGACCACGCCCTCGCTCAGGATTCGTCAGATCGAAGCGTTTCGCGCGGTGATGCAGCGCCATACCGTCACACGCGCGGCACGCGATCTCCATATCTCGCAGCCGGCCGTGAGCCGGCTGATCGCCGATCTCGAGGACCGGATCGGCTTCGTGCTGTTCGAGCGGCAGCAGGGGCGTTTCACGCCGACCGCGCAGGCGCGCGTGCTGTACGAGGAGGTCGAACGCGCGTTCGTCGGGCTCGACCGCGTCGCGCAGGCCGCCGAGCAGATCCGCGCGATGCGGCGCGGCACGCTGCGCGTGGCCGGCTCGCCCGCCGTCGCGCTCGATCTGCTGCCCGAACTCGTCACGCGTTTCTCGCACGCGCATCCGGGGGTCGACATCACGCTGCTCGCGCACAGCGCGTCCACCGTCGTCGACAAGGTCGCGTCCGGGCAATGCGATGTGGGGCTGATCGCGGAACCCGTCCCGCACCCGGCGGTGCGTGGCGAGCGGCTCGCGGAAGCCGCGATGTGCTGCATCGTGCCGCGCGGGCACCGGCTCGCGCGCAAGCGCGTCGTGCAGCCGGCCGACCTGCGCGACGAAGCGTTCATCTCGTTTCCGCCGAGCTTCGAGGCGCGCAGCGCGATCGATCGCGTATTCGTGGAAGCCGGCGTGTCGCGCGTGCTGTCGATCGAGGCGCAACTGTCGCAGACGATCGTCGCGTTCGTCGCGAACGGCGCGGGCGTCGCGCTGATCGATCCGGTGACGGCCGCGTATGCGGGCCAGCGCGTGGCCGTCAAGCCGTTCGAGCCGGCCGTGCCCGATCACTTCTATCTGGTGACGTCCGCGTCGCAGCCGCTGTCGATGATCGGCGACGCGTTCTGCGCGGATTTGCGCGACGCGTTCGCCAGGATGCGGGAGCAGGGGGCCGGGTGATCCGGCCGGGAAGGAATGGCCGCGGCGGTCGCGCCGGGGGCGTCGGCGCACCCCGGCGCGCG
>NZ_JAKWFH010000082.1:0-23407 GCF_029522185.1 Burkholderia sp. IO2
GCGCGTCGGCCGATGGCGGCGCGGCGAGCGCGGCGCACACGACGAGCAGCGCCGCGAACAGCGCGGCGCGCGCGACCCGCGCGGACAGCGGGTGACGGGGGCGGCCGTCGGGCGCGGCAGGCGCCGGCGGCGGGCCATGACGGTGAAAGCGCATCGGGACGTCCGGGCGGCGCACGGCCGCGTGCCGTCCGGCTGGCGGAAAGGGCGTAGGCCCGATGCTTGAAGATTAGGCGGTTTCGGCGCAAAGCGCGAAGGCGAGGCGGGCCGGCTGCGCCTTCAGCCGGCGCCGCCGCCGCGCGCGAGCGCTTCTTCCCGAAACTCGGCCGGGCTGCGCCCGCTCCATTTGCGGAACGCGCGGTAGAACGCGCTCGGTTCCGCGAAACCGGTCGCGGCCGCGACGTCGGCGATCGTGCGGGCGGGGTCGGCCAGCGCCTCGAACGCGAGATCGCGCCGCAGCGTGTCCTTGATCGACTGGTACGCGTGGCCTTCCTGATGCAGCTTGCGGCGCAGCGTGGCCTCGGCCACGTGCAGCCGCGCGGCCATCCCGCCCGCGCCCGGCCACGCGGCGGGCGGCATCCCGCGCAGCACCGCGCGCACGCGCTGCGCGAGCGCGTTCGGGTTGCGGTACTTGACGATGAAGCTGGCCGGCGCGTTGCGCAGAAACGTTTTCAGCGTCTTCGCATTCTGCACGACCGGCAGCGTCGCGAATTCGGGATCGAAATCGACATACGACTCGGGCTCGTTGAAGCGCATGTCGTCGCAGAACATCGACGGGTATTCGTGATCGGCCGGTGGCGTGTCGCAGCGGAAGCTCGCATGCAGCAGCGGAATGCGCCGCCCGATCAGCCAGCAGGTGAGGCCGTACACGATGATGAAATAGGTCGCGTACGTGAACATCGCGGGCGTCGCGCCGTTGTTGCGGTGCACGAAACGCAGCCGCACGCGCTGCGGGTTCGCGTCGAGCTCCGCGTGGAGGTCGTCGAGCACGCAGTGCATGAAGTTCACCGCGCGCGCCATCGCGTGCAGCCCGTCGCGCGCCGACAGCGCGGCCTGGCTCATCGCGATGAAGCTGCCGCTGCGCATCGGGTGGCGATCCTGCCCGAAAAACTCGTCGTCGAGCGTGCGCGCGATCGCGTTCCACAGCGCGCCGTATTGCTGCGCGGACACGCGTGCGCGCGGCTGCCCGAGCAGCGCGGGCGCGATGCCGGCCTGCGCGAGCAGCGGCTCGGCCGCGACGCCGCGCCGCGTGGCCAGCGCGACGCTGTACGCGACGAGGCTGATCGCGACGGTTCCCTTGTCTTCCTGCTTCATCGGTGTCGCCGGTGTGGCAAAAACGCTCAGTGTAAATGAGCGACGCGAGCATCGAACAGTCGCGCGTGCTTGCCTACACTTGTTGCATCGAAACGCAAGGACGGTCGCGCCCGGCGGCCGCGGGAGACAGCAGCACCATGGACGAGCTTTACACCGAAGACCAGCGGATGATCCGCGATGCGGCGCGCGCTTTTGCCACCGAGATGCTGGCGCCGAACGCCGCGCAGTGGGACCACGACGCGCACCTGCCCGACGCGATCGTCGCGCAGCTCGGCGAGCTCGGCCTGCTCGGGATGATCGTGCCGCAGGAGCTGGGCGGCTCGTATACGGACTACGTGGCCTATGCGCTGGCGATGGAGGAAGTGGCGGCCGGCGACGCCGCGTGCGCGACGATGATGAGCGTGCACAACTCGGTCGGCTGCGGGCCGATCCTCGGCTTCGGCACGCCCGCGCAGAAGGACCGCTGGCTGGCCGACATGGCGGCCGGTCGCGTGATCGGCGCGTTCTGCCTGACCGAGCCGCATGCCGGTTCCGAAGCGAACAACCTGCGCACGCGGGCCGAGCTGCGCGACGGCCAATGGGTGCTGAACGGCGCGAAGCAGTTCGTGACCAACGGCCAGCGCGCCGGTGTCGCGATCGTTTTTGCCATGACCGACCCGGAAGCCGGCAAGCGCGGCATTTCCGCGTTCCTGGTGCCGACCGACACGCCGGGCTTCATCGTCGGCAAGCCCGAGAAGAAGATGGGCATCCGCGCGTCGGATACGTGCCCGATCACGTTCGAGAACTGCGCGATTCCGGAAGACAACCTGCTCGGCAATCGCGGCGAAGGGCTGAAGATCGCGCTGTCGAACCTCGAAGGCGGCCGCATCGGCATCGCCGCGCAGGCGCTCGGCATCGCGCGCGCCGCGTTCGACAAGGCGCGCCGCTATGCGGGCGAGCGCGTGCAGTTCGGCAAGCCGATCGCCGAGCATCAGGCGATCCAGCAGAAGCTCGCCGACATGGCCGTGCAGATCAACGCCGCGCGCCTGCTCGTGCATCACGCGGCGAAGCTGCGCACGGCCGGGCTGCCGTGCCTGTCGGAAGCGTCGCAGGCGAAGCTGTTCGCGTCCGAGATGGCCGAGCGCGTGTGTTCGGATGCGATCCAGATTCACGGCGGCTACGGCTACCTGGTCGATTACGAAGTCGAGCGTCACTATCGCGACGCGCGCATCACGCAGATTTACGAAGGCACCAGCGAAGTGCAACGGATGGTGATCGCGCGGCAGCTTTGAGCCGCGACGGTCGCACCGGGACGACAGCATCACGCAGGGCACGAGGGCAGCGCGGTGAACGCGGCACGCAACGACGTGACCGTGCGCCGTGCAACACGGAACCGGGCATGTGCTGCAGCACCTGCACCGGTTGAGCGCTGGGCATGGAGACTGGACGGAGACGACACATGACGGTACAGGCATTCCTGGACGCACGCGACTTTCTGCTGCGCCATCGCACCGACTACGACACCGCGTACCGCGATTTCGAATGGCCGGTGCTCGATGCGTTCAACTGGGCGCTCGACTACTTCGACCCGATGGCGCGCGGCAACGACCAGCCCGCGCTGTGGATCGTCGACGCGGCGACCGGCACGGGCGATCCGTATTCGTTCGCGCAGATGTCCGAGCGTTCGTCGCGGATCGCGAACTGGCTGCGCGCGATCGGCGTCGTGCGCGGCGACCGCATCCTGCTGATGCTGCCGAACCGGGTCGAGCTGTGGGACGCGATGCTGGCCGCGATGAAGCTCGGCGCGATCGTGCTGCCCGCCACCACGCAACTGTCGCCCGACGACGTGCGCGACCGCGTGCAGATCGGCGGCGCGAAATACGCGATCGTCGACGAGAACGAAGCCGCGAAATTCGAACAGCCCGATCTCGGCCTCGCGCAGAAGATCGTCGCCGGCGCGCCGCGCGCGGGCTGGCTCGCGATGAACGACGGCTATGCGGCGAGCGCTGCGTTCGAGCCGGACGCCGTCACGCACGCGAACGATCCGATGCTGCTGTACTTCACGTCCGGCACGACGTCGAAGCCGAAGCTCGTCGAGCACACGCACCGCACTTATCCGGTCGGCCATCTGTCGACGATGTACTGGGTCGGCCTGCAACCGGGCGACATCCACTGGAACATCAGCTCCCCGGGCTGGGCGAAGCACGCGTGGAGCTGCTTCTTCGCGCCGTGGAATGCGCAGGCGTGCGTGTTCGCGTTCAACTATGCGCGCTTCGAGCCGAAGGTCGTGCTCGATGCGCTCGTCAAGTATCGCGTGACGACGCTGTGCGCGCCGCCGACCGTGTGGCGCATGCTCGTGCAGCAGCCGCTCGCGTCGTTCGACGTGAAGCTGCGCGAGATCGTCGGCGCGGGCGAGCCGCTGAATCCCGAGATCATCGAGCGCGTGAAGAAGGCGTGGAACATCTCGATTCGCGACGGCTACGGCCAGACCGAGACGACCTGCCTGATCGGCAACTCGCCGGGCCAGCCGGTGGTCGCGGGCTCGATGGGCCGGCCGCTGCCCGGCTACCGGATCGCGCTGCTCGATCCGGACGGCGCGCCGGTGACCGAAGGCGAGGTCGCGCTGCCGATCGGTGGCGACGTCACGCGCCCGGTCGGGCTGATGAAGGGCTACGCGAACAATCCTGATGCGACGGCCCATGCGATGCGCGACGGCCACTACCGCACGTCGGACATCGCGATGCGTCGCGACGACGGCTACTACGTTTACATCGGCCGCGCGGACGACGTGTTCAAGTCGTCCGACTACCGGCTGAGCCCGTTCGAACTGGAAAGCGTGCTGATCGAGCATCCGGCGATCGCGGAAGCGGCCGTCGTGCCGAGCCCGGACCCGGTGCGGCTGTCGGTGCCGAAGACCTTCATCACGCTGCGCCAGGGCTATGAAGAAAGCCCCGCGCTCGCGCTGGAGATCTTCCGCTTCTCGCGCGAGAAGCTCGCGCCGTACAAGCGCATCCGTCGCCTGCAATTCGCGGAACTGCCGAAGACGATCTCCGGGAAGATCCGCCGCGTCGAGCTGCGCCGCCGCGAGATCGAGCGCGGCGACGACGCGACCGAACGTATGCCCGGCGAGTACTGGGAAGAAGATTTCGCCGCCGAACTGAAATGACCGGCCGCGGGTCGCGCGTGCTGCTTTTTTCCGCGCGTCGCCCGCCGCCTCGCTGAACCGAACCGGCCGCGCGTCGCACGACGCCACGCGGCCCACTGCAAGGAGAGTGCTCTGATGAACGCGAATCCGACGCCCCGCACGGGGCAAGACGTGCCGACGGTCAAGCTGCTGATCGACGGCGCCTTCGTCGAGTCCGCCACGAACGAGTGGCGCGACATCGTTAACCCGGCGACGCAGCAGGTGCTCGCACGCGTGCCGTTCGCGACCGTCGCGGAAGTCGACGCGGCCGTGCAGGCCGCGCACGCCGCGTATGCGACGTGGAAGAACACGCCGATCGCCGCGCGCATGCGCATCATGCTCAAGTTCCAGGATCTGGTGCGCGCGAACCAGCAGCGCATCGCGAAGACGCTGACGGCCGAGCAGGGCAAGACGATTCCCGATGCCGAAGGCGACATCTTCCGCGGCCTCGAAGTGGTCGAGCACGCATGCTCGATCGGCACGCTGCAGCTCGGCGAATTCGCGGAGAACGTCGCGGGCGGCGTCGACACCTACACGCTGCGCCAGCCGCTCGGCGTGTGCGCGGGCATCACGCCGTTCAATTTTCCCGCGATGATTCCGCTGTGGATGTTCCCGATGGCGATCGTGTGCGGCAACACGTTCGTGCTGAAGCCGTCCGAGCAGGACCCGATGTCGACGATGGAGCTCGTCGAGCTCGCGCTGGAAGCCGGCGTACCGAAAGGCGTGCTGAACGTCGTTCACGGCGGCAAGGAAGTCGTCGATGCGATCTGCACGCATCCGCTCGTGAAGGCGATCTCGTTCGTCGGCTCGACCGCCGTCGGCACGCACGTGTACAACCTCGGCAGCCAGCACGGCAAGCGCGTGCAGTCGATGATGGGCGCGAAGAACCACGCGATCGTGCTGCCCGACGCGAACCGCGAGCAGACGATCAACGCGCTCGTCGGCGCGGGCTTCGGCGCGGCCGGCCAGCGCTGCATGGCGACTTCCGTCGCGGTGCTGGTGGGCAACGCGCGCGAATGGCTGCCCGACATCGTCGCGAAGGCGAAGACGCTGAAGGTCAACGCGGGCTCGGAAGCGGGCACCGACGTCGGGCCGGTCGTGTCGCGCGGCGCGAAGGCGCGGATTCTGTCGCTGATCGACATGGGCATCAAGGAAGGCGCGAAGCTCGAACTCGACGGCCGCGACGTGAAGGTCGCCGGCTTCGAGGAAGGCAACTTCATCGGCCCGACGATCTTCTCCGGCGTGACGACCGACATGACGGTCTACACGCATGAAATCTTCGGACCGGTGCTGGTCGTGATGGAAGTCGACACGCTCGACGACGCGATCGCGCTGGTCAACGCGAACCCGATGGGCAACGGCGTGGGCATCTTCACGCAGAGCGGCGCGGCGGCACGCAAGTTCCAGAGCGAGATCGACGTCGGCCAGGTCGGCATCAACATCCCGATTCCGGTGCCCGTGCCGTTCTTCAGCTTCACCGGTTCGCGCGGCTCGAAGCTCGGCGATCTCGGCCCGTACGGCAAGCAGGTCGTGCAGTTCTACACGCAGACCAAGACGGTCACCGCGCGCTGGTTCGACGACGACACGACGGCCGGCCCGGTGAATACGACGATCCGGCTGCACTGAGCGGCGGAGGACACCAACATGAAAATCGGATTTATCGGCCTCGGCCACATGGGCGCGCCGATGGCGCTGAACCTGCTGAAAGCCGGCCACGACGTGCACGCGTTCGACCTGAGCGCCGACGCGTTGCGCGCGCTGCAGGACGCCGGCGCGCAGGTGGCAGCTTCCCCGCGCGACGCGGCATCGGGCGCGACGTTCGTGATCACGATGCTGCCGGCCGCGCCGCACGTGCGCTCGGTGCTGTCCGGCGAGAACGGCGTGCTGGCCGGCCTCGGCGCGGGCGCGACCGTGATCGATTCGAGCACGATCGACCCGGCGAGCGCGCAGGCGTTCGGCGCGCTGGTGCGCGAGCACGGCGGCGCGTTCGTCGATGCGCCGGTGTCGGGCGGCACCGGCGGCGCGGCGGCCGGCACGCTGACCTTCATGGTCGGCGGCAGCGACGCGGATTTCGAGCGCGTGAAGCCGGTGCTCGCCGGCATGGGCAAGAACATCGTCCACTGCGGCGCGACGGGCATGGGGCAGGTCGCGAAGGTCTGCAACAACCTCGTGCTCGGCATCTCGATGGCGGCGGTGTCGGAGGCGATGTCGCTCGGCGTCGCGCTCGGCATCGACCCGAAGGTGCTGGCCGGCATCGTCAACACGTCGACCGGCCGCTGCTGGAGCTCGGACACCTACAACCCGTATCCGGGCGTGATCGAGACCGCGCCGTCGTCGCGCGGCTACTCGGGCGGCTTCGGCACCGACCTGATGCTGAAGGATCTCGGCCTCGCGAACGATGCGGCGAAGCAGGCGCGCCAGCCCGTCTATCTCGGCGCGCTCGCGCAGCAGCTGTACCAGACGATGAGCAGCCGCGGCGACGGCCAGCTCGATTTCTCGGCGGTGATCCGCCTGTATCAACCGGCCACGAAGAAGGACGCGTGATGATCGAACTCGACTACGTCGACGACGGCGCGATCGCGTGCGCGACGCTCAAGCGTCCGCCCGCGAACGCCTTTACCGCCGACGGGCTGCAGCAATTGCAGCAAACCGTCGCCGAACTGAATGCGAACCCGCGCGTGCGCGCGCTGGTGATCACCGGCGACGGCCCGAAGTTCTTCAGCGCGGGCGCCGATCTCAACACGTTCGCCGACGGCGATCGCGCGGTCGCGCGCACGATGGCGGCGCGCTTCGGCGCGGCGTTCGAGGCGCTGCACGACGCGCGCGTCGTGACGATCGCGGCGATCAACGGCTATGCGATGGGCGGTGGCCTCGAATGCGCGCTCGCATGCGACCTGCGGATCGCGGAGACGCATGCGCAGATGGCGCTGCCCGAACCGTCGGTCGGGCTGCTGCCGTGCGGGCTTGGCACGCAGACGCTGCCCTGGCTCGTCGGCGAGGGCTGGGCGAAGAAGATCATCCTGACCGGCGCGCGCGTCGACGCGGCGACTGCACTGCGGATCGGCCTCGTCGAGGACGTGGTGGACAGCGGCGCCGCGCGCGACGCGGCACTCGCGCTGGCACGCAACGTCGCGTGGCAAAGCCCGCATGCGGTGGCCTACAGCAAGGAGCTGATCGGCCTCGCCCGACGCGGCGTGCCGCGCGGCGCGGCGCTCGCGGTCGAACGCGAACGCTTCGTCGACCTGTTCGACACGGCCGATCCGCGCGAAGGCGTGGCGGCGTTCCTGGGCAAGCGCGCGCCGCAGTGGCGCACCGATGGAGAGCCGCAACGATGAGCACGCCGGTGACGAATCACGACACGTTCGCGCAACATGCGCCCGAGGTGCTGTTCCGCGTGGTGAACCGCGTGGCGCTGATCACGCTGAACCGGCCGGCCGCGCTCAACGCGCTGTCGTACGCGATGATCGGCGAGCTGACCGCGCTGTTCGAGCGCTGCCGCCACGACGACCAGATCGTCGCGCTCGTGCTGCGCGGCGCGGGCGAGAAGGGCTTCTGCGCGGGCGGTGACGTACGCGAGCTGTACCGGATGGTCGCGCAGCGCGAGACCTGGCTGCCGTTCTTCGTCGACGAGTACCGGCTCGACTACGCGATCCACACGTTCCCGAAGCCGGTCGTCGCGCTGATGGACGGCGTGACGATGGGCGGCGGCATGGGCCTCGCGCAGGGCGCGGCGCTGCGCGTCGCGACCGAGCGCAGCAAGATCGCGATGCCGGAAACGCGCATCGGCCTCGTGCCCGACGTCGGCGCCACGCATTTCCTGTCGGGCATGCCGGCCGAACTCGAACTGTACGTCGGGTTGACCGGTGCGATGCTGTCGGGCGCCGACGCGCTGACCGCGAAGCTCGCGGACCTGTGCGTGCCGTCCGCGTGGCTCGACACGTTCGAGACGCGCATCGAAAGCGTCAAGTGGGACGGCGACGCGCTGCCGTTGCTGCGCAAGGTGTTCGAGCCGCCGTGCAACGTGGTGCCGCATGCGGCGCTCGACGGCCAGATGCCGTGGATCGTTCGCCACTTCGACAAGCGTTCGACCGTCGAGCGGATCGTCGCGACGCTCACGCAGGAGCTGGCGCGCGACGAGCTGGCGCGCGAGCACCGCCAGTGGCTGCAGGCGACGCTCGACGCGCTCGCGAGCCATTCGCCGACGATGCTCGCCGTGACGCGCGAGGCGCTGCTGCGCGGCCGGCAGATGACGCTCGCGGAATCGTTCCGGATGGAGCTCGGCATCGTCGCGCGCGCGATCGAGGAAGGCGATTTCTGCGAAGGCGTGCGCGCACATCTCGTCGACAAGGATCGCAAGCCGCGCTGGGCGCCCGCATCGCTCGTCGAGCTGCGCGCCGAACGCGTGCGGCATTTCCTGACGTCGCCGTGGAAGCTGTTCGCGCATCCGCTCGCCGATCTCGGCGCGGCGTGATGCGATGAGCCGACGCGCCCGCGCGGCGCGTCGGTTGCCGCGTATTTCGTTGCGGTTCTTTCGCGCTCAGCGCTCGATCATCGGCGGCACCGCCTCCACGAGCGCATCGATCACGCAGCGCGTCTTGCGCGGCAGGTAGCGCGTCTTCGGCCAGATCGCATGAATGTCGCCTTCGCAGACGAAGCAGCGATCGAGCACGACCACCATCTCCCCGCGCTTCACGTAGTGATCGAGCAGCCAGCTCGGCAGCCACGCGATCCCGAACCCCGACGCACCGGCCGCCGCGATCGCCTGCACGTCGTCGAAACTGAGCTGGTGCGGCATGTCGATGTGGACGCTCGAGCCGTCCGGCGCACGCAGGTACCACGGTTGCACGACGCCCGAGCGTGAATACGCGATCGTGCGGTGGTTCTTCAGGTCGTCGAGCGATTGCGGGGTGCCGTAACGCGCGAGATACGATGGCGCCGCGCCGAGGCTCCCGTATTGCGTGCCGAGCCGCCGCACCGCGAGGCTCGTGCTGTCCGCGAGCGGGCCGATCCGCACCGCGAGATCGATGCCTTCCTCGACGAGATCGACGAAACGGTCGGTGATCGACACGTCGATCCGCAGGTGCGGGTAAGTGCGCGCGAGGTCGAGCACGATCGGCGTCACGCAGTGGTGCCCGAACGCGAGCGGCACGCTCAGCCGCAGCTTGCCGCGCGCCTCGTTGCGACCGCAGTCGAGATCGGCTTCCGCCGCTTCCAGTTCCGCCAGCGCGCGTACGCAGCGGTCGTAGTACGCCTGGCCGTCGTCGGTCAGGCTCTGGCTGCGCGTCGTGCGCTGCAGCAGCCGCGCGCCGAGCCGCTTTTCGAGCCGCGCGATCGCCTTGCCGACGGCCGAGCGCGTCATGTCGAGCCGTTCCGCGGCGAGCGCGAAGCTGCCGGATTCCACCACCTGGACGAAGGTCGTCACGCCATCGAGTCTGTCGGTCATAGCGGGTTGCGCGGATTGCGTCCTGTGATTCCCCAGTTCGTAGAAATGGATGCGTCAATGGGGAGGGAAATTCTCACTATAGTACCGATTCCCGCCCAGCGTGCGTCGCCGGCCGCGCGCGGCGAATCCTACTCACCTGGAGGCGCGCGGCCTGTCGCCGGGCCGCCGCGCAATACGCATGACGCTATCCGACTCCCGCAGGAATGCGGTCGCGCTCGCGGCCGTCTGTCTCACGTCGCTGATGTTCGGCCTCGAAATCTCGAGCGTGCCGGTGATCCTGCCGACGCTCGAACACGTGCTGCATGGCGATTTCAACGGCATGCAGTGGATCATGAACGCGTACACGATCGCGTGTACGACGGTGCTGATGGCGGCCGGCACGCTCGCGGACCGGTTCGGCCGCAAGCGCGTGTACGTGATCGGCACCGTGCTGTTCGGCGCGACGTCGCTGCTGTGCGGGCTCGCGCCGAACGTGCCGGTGCTCGTCGCGGGCCGGCTGCTGCAGGGCGCGAGCGGCGGCGCGATGCTGATCTGCCAGATCGCCGTGCTGTCGCACCAGTTCCGCGAAGGGCGCGAGCGCGGCCGCGCATTCGGGATCTGGGGGATCGTGTTCGGCATCGGGCTCGGCTTCGGGCCGATCGTCGGCGGCGCGATCGTCGCGCTGGCGAGCTGGCCGTGGGTGTTCCTCGTCCATGCGCCGCTCGCGGCCGTCGCGCTCGTGCTGATCGGCGGCGCGGTGCAGGAATCGCGCGATCCGCATGCGGGCGCGCTCGACGTCGCGGGTATCGTCACGCTGTCGCTCGCGGTGCTCGGTGTCGCCTTTTACATCACGCAAAGCGCCGAACTCGGGCTGACGAGCGCGGCCGGCCTCGGCGTGCTCGGTGCGACCGTGGTCGCGGTGATCGGCTTCTTCATCGCGGAGCGCGCCAGCGCGCGGCCGATGTTCGACTTCTCGGTGTTCCGGATCCGCGCGTTCACCGGCGCGATCTTCGGCTCGATGGGGATGAACTTCAGCTTCTGGCCGTTCATGATCTACCTGCCGATCTGGTTCCAGGTCGCGCTCGGCTACGACAGCGTGACGGCCGGCCTCGCATTGCTCGCGTACACGCTGCCGACGCTGATCGCGCCGCCGTTCGGCGAACGGCTCGCGCTGCGCTACGGGCCGGGCGTCGTGATTCCGGCCGGGCTGTTCACGATCGCGGCCGGCTTCGTGCTGATGCGGCTCGGCAGCGCGGCCGATCACGCGAGCTGGCTGACGATGCTGCCGGGTTGCGTGACCGCCGGCATCGGGCTCGGGCTGACCAACACGCCCGTCACCAACACGACGACGGGCGCGGTGCCGAGTGCGCGGGCCGGGATGGCGTCGGGCATCGACATGAGCGCGCGGATGATCTCGCTCGCGCTGAACATCGCGGCGATGGGCTTCGTGCTGGTGGCGGGGATCGTCGCGAGCCTGAAGGGCGGGCCGGCCGGCGCAATCGGCGACGCGGCGCTGCGCCGGCTCGCGCAGGAAATCGCGGCGGGCCGCACCGACGGGCTGCAGGCGATCGCGCCGGCGCTCGCGCAGGCCGACCCGAGCGGCGCGGCGCTGCACGCGGCGCTCGTGCACGGGTTCGGCTGGGTGATAGTGTACGGCGCGGCAGGCGTGGCCTTGCTCGCAACGGCGAGCGCGGTGGCGTTCGCGCCGGCGCGGCGCGGGGCGGCCGTGTGCGAATGACGCGGCCGGCGTGCGGCGCGTGACGGCCGGTCAGGACGTCCCGCCGCCGAGCGCGCGGTAGAGCTTCATCTGGTTGTTGAGCCGGTTCAGGCGCGTCAGCTCGTCGGCGCTCTGCGCGCTCCTCAGCACCTGTTGCTGGTCGAGCCACGGCTGCACGGCGGTCGCGCCGGCCGCGAAGCGCGCGGCGGCCAGCCGTTCGGCGCGCTGCGCCTGCGCGAGCGACAGCGCGCGCTGTTCGGCCTCGCGTTCGAGCTGCACGCGCGCCGACAGCGCATTCTCGACTTCCGCGAGCGCCGTGTAGAGCCGCTGGCGGAACCCGACGACCGCTTCTGCGTACTGCGACTTCGACACCTTGATCTGCAACTGCATCGTGTTCCACTGGATGAACGGCAGCGCGAGGCCGAGCCCGAGCGTGCCGACCGGGTTCGTCAGCACGCGCTCGAGGCTCGTGCTCGTCGTGCCGGCGCTGCCGGTCAGCGTGAAGGTCGGGTAGAAACTCGTGCGCGTCGCGTCGACCTGCGCGAGCGATTCGCGCAGCCGGAATTCCGCCGCCCGCAGATCGGGGCGCCGGCCGAGCAGGCTCGCGGGCAGGCCGGCCGCCACGTCGGGCGGTGCGGCGTCCGGCAGTGCCGCCGGCTCGGCCGCCAGTTGCTGCGGCGGCCGGTCGAACAGGATCGCGAGCGCGTGGCGGTTCTCGGTGCGCTGCTGGATCAGTTGCGTCTGCGCCGCGCGTTGCGCGGCGAGGCTCTGTTCGGCCTGCGCGAGATCGAGCCCCGACACGGCGCCGGCCGCGTGCCGCGACCGGACGAGCGCGAGCGTGCGCACCGCATACGCGATGTTCGCGTCGCCGAGCGCGATCTGCCGGTTCAGATAGCCGATCTGCCAGTACAGCGCCGCGGTCGTGCCGATCAGCGACAGCCGCGCGGCTTCGAGATCGGCGGCCGTCGCGTCGGCTTCCCAGTGCGCGGCATCGCGCAGCGCGGCCAGCCGGCCCCACAGGTCGATTTCGTAGCTGAGCGAACCGTTGAGGCCGCTCGACTGGCTCGTCCGGTGCGTATCGAGCGTGCGCGACACGGCGCCGTTCGCGCCGAGCGTCACGTTGGGCGTCAGGTTCGTATCGACGAGCCCGGCCTGCAACTGCGCGCGATACACGCGGATCGCCGCGATCGCGAGGTCGTTGTTGGCGCGCAGCACGTCGTCGATCAGCGCGTCGAGTTGCGGATCGCCGAAGCTGCGCCACCAGTCGCGCGCGGCGGGCGGCGCGTCGGCCGTGACCGGCGCGGCCCAGTTCGCGGGCATCGCGACGGGCGGCAGCGGATCGTGGCGCGTACCCGCGCAGCCGGCGAGCAACGCGGCCGCGCAGGCGAATGCGCCGAGGCGGCGAAGCGGGGAGGAATGCGTGATGGTCATGTTTCGTCAGTCGCGCGCGAGCGCATCGATCGGATCGAGCCGCGACGCGTTGCGCGCGGGCATGAACCCGAAAATCACACCGGTGAGCGTCGAGCACACGAACGCGGTCACGATCGCGCCGGCCGAGAACACCATCTTCCACTGCGCGACGAACATCGAGAACAGCGCGCCGAGCCCGAACGACAGCGCGATGCCGATCGTGCCGCCGAGCAGGCACACGAGCACGGCCTCGACGAGGAACTGCTGCAGGATGTCGGACTGGCGCGCGCCGACCGCCATCCGGATGCCGATCTCGCGCGTGCGTTCGGTCACCGACACCAGCATGATGTTCATCACGCCGATCCCGCCGACGACGAGCGAGATCACCGCGATCAGCGACAGCAGCAGCGTCAGCGACTGGCCGGTTTTCTCGACGGTCTTGACCACGCTGTCCATGTTGTACGTGAAGAAGTCCTTGCGGCCGTGGCGCTGGATCATCAGCTTCTCGAGGCTTTTCTCGGCGGCGGCGCTCGGCTGCCCGTCGCGCACCCGCACGGTGATGCTGTCGAGATAGCGCTGGCCGAACAGACGCCCGCTGGCGGTCGTGTACGGCACCCACACGTTCAGGCTTTTCACGCTGCCGAATGCGCTCTTCTTGTCGGCGGTCACGCCGATCACGACGCACGGCACGTTGTCGACCAGGATCACTTCGCCGACCGGATTGCGCGTCGCGCCGAACAGCTTGCGGCGCGTGTTCTGGTCGATCACGGCCACCTGCGCCTGACGGCGCACGGCATCGTCGTCGAACGCGACGCCGAGCGCGAAGCGCATTCCGCGCGCCTGGAAGTAGCGTTCGCCGACGCCGCTCACGAGCGCGTTCACATTGACGTTGCGGAAGCGCAGCAGCAGCGTGCGCGACGTTTCGGGCGTCGCGCTGTCGACGTACGGTTGCTCCGCGAGCGCGACGACGTCCGCGGGCACGAGCGTCTGGATCGTGTCCGCGCGGCTGTCGCCCCAGTCGGCGCCCGGATAGAGGCTGATCGTATTGGTGCCGATGCTGCCGATTTCCTCGAGCATGTAGCGCTTCGCGCCTTCGCCGACCGCGACGATCGACACGACCGACGTGATGCCGATGATGATGCCGAGCATCGTCAGCAGCGTGCGCAGCCGGTGCGACACGAGTGCGATCCACGCCATCCGGCACGCTTCGGCGAAGCGGCCGGTGCCGGCGGCGAAGCGGGGGGCGCGTGGGCCGGGATCGGTGTCGGCGGGCGGCGGGGCATCGTGCGGCGCGGGCGACGAAGCCGTCTCGGCTGCCGTTTCGGCTACGTCGGCTGCGCCGATTCCGACTTCCGCGAGCGCCTCCGCGTAGTGGCGGTTCGGCCGGTCGGCGACGATCTCGCCGTCGCTGATTTCGATGATGCGCCGCGCATGGCGCGCCACCGCCTTGTCGTGCGTGACGATCACGATCGTATGGCCGAGCGCGTTCAGCTCGTGCAGGATGCGGATCACGTCCTGGCCGCTTTTCGTGTCGAGTGCGCCGGTCGGTTCGTCCGCGAGGATCACCTGGCCGCCGTTCATCAGCGCGCGCGCAATGCTCACGCGCTGCTGCTGGCCGCCGGACAGTTGGCCGGGCCGGTGATGCGCGCGATCCGCGAGCCCGAGGCGCGCGAGCAACGCGCGGGCGCGTGCATGCCGCTCGGCGCGCGGGGTGCCCGCGTAGATCGCCGGCATTTCGAGGTTCGCGACCGCGTCGACGTGCGGCAGCAGGTGATAGCGCTGGAATACGAAGCCGAAGTGCTCGCGGCGCAGCTGCGCAAGCTCGTCGCTGTCGAGCATGTGCGTGTCGCGGCCGCCGACCGTGTAGGTGCCTTCGCTCGGATGATCGAGGCAGCCGAGGATGTTCATCAGCGTCGACTTGCCGGACCCCGACGCGCCGACGATCGCGACGATCTCGCCCGCGTCGATCGACAGGTTGACGTTGTTCAGGACGACGACGTCCTTGTCGCCGGCCGGAAAGCGTCGCGTGACGGCGGCGAGTTTCAGCAGGGGCTGGCGCATCGTTACACCACGTCCGACAGCGGCGCGCGCTCGTCCGCCGACGCTTCGCCGATCACGACGCGCTCGCCGTCCTTCAGGCCGGCCAGCACTTCGACGCGCACGTTGTTGTTGATGCCGATGCGGATATGGCGCGTTTCCGTGCTGCCGTCGGCGCGCAGCACGCGCACCGCCACGGTGCCGTCCTTGCGCTTCTCGCCGAGCGCAGCGGCCGGAATGCTGAGCGCGTTGCGCGCGTTGCCGAGCACGATGTTGACCTGCGCGGTCATCGCGATGCGCAGCCGGTGCTCGGGATTCGGCACGTCGAACAGCGCGTTGTAGAACACCGCGCTGTTCGGTTTCGCGCCGCCACCCGCGCCGCCGCCGAGCGGGCTTTGCGCTTCGGCGTAGTTCTGCGGCGCCGGTTCGATCGCGCGCAGCTTGCCGTAGTGACGCTTGTCCGGTTCGCCGAGGATCGTGAAATACGCGGTCTGGCCGGCGCTCACGCGAATCACGTCCGCTTCCGACACCTGCGCTTTCACGGTCATCGTGTCGAGATTCGCGAGCTTCAGGATCACCGGCGCCTGTTGCTGCGCGATCACGGTCTGGCCTTCCTGCGTGACGATCGCAACGACCTCGCCGTCGATCGGCGCGACGATGCGCGTGTAGCCGAGGTTGGCCTGCGCGGTCTCGATCTGGATGCGGGCCGAACGGATCTGCGCGGCGAGCGACGCGAGGGTCGCGCGCTGCACGTCGAGCGCCGCGCGCGCGGCCTCGAACGATTCGCGCGACGTCGCGTCGTCGGGCAGCATCGCCTGCTGGCGGCGGAACGCGAGTTCGGCCTGGGTCAACTGCGCGGCGGTCGATTGTTGCTGCGCGCGCAGGCTTTCTTCGCTGGCGCGCGCCTGGCGCAGCGCGTTTTCCGAGATCACCGGGTCGATCTCGGCGAGCCACTGGCCCTTCGTGACCTTGTCGCCGAGCTTGACCTTCAGCGTCTTCAACTGCCCCGACACCTGCGCGCCGACGTCGACTTGCCTGAACGCCTGCAGCGCGCCGGTCGCGAGCACCGCGTTCTCGAGATCGCCGCGCGTGACGGGCGCGGACAGGTACTGCGGATGCTTGTCGGGCGCGCAGGCCTTCAGCGTGACGCCGACGGCGATTGCGACGACGGCAAGGGTAGCCAGCACGATGCGCCGGCGGCGATGGGTCTTCTGGGTCATGAGAATGCAGCGAGGATGAAGCGGGCGCCGGCGATGCGTGCGGCCGAACGGAACGATCCGGTCGGCGCCGCGTGTCGGGCGTGTTGCCCGCGACGGGTTCCGCGTACGCATCGCGCGGGCGTGCCGAATCGAATCAGGCGCTCATGGTAAGCGAGGAATTCGCGCCAAATCGTGTGGAAATTGTGCTGAATTGTGTGGGCGCCGTATCGATGCGCGGGCCGGACGGTGCAATTGTTTCGATCTGTGAAGGCGGCGATCCACCGCGACCGCGCTACCGCCGCGCGGCGACGATCGCCATCATCGGCCGGTCGCGTTCCTCGTCGAGAGCGGGCAGCGCGTCGACCTGCCCGGGCGTCGGCGCCCATTCGTCGAGGTGCGTGAGCGTGAAGCCGCTGCGGATCAGCAGGTTCACGAGCGTGCCGAGCGTGCGATGCTGCTTGACGACGCCCGGCGCGAGCCAGTCGGTCACGCGTTCGCCTTCGCGCTGGTAGCCGTCGAGCGGCCACGAGCGGTTGCCCTGCGCATCGACGACGAAACCCGGCCGGCGCGGCGCCGTATAGATCGGATGCTCGATCGAGAACACGAGCCGGCCGCCCGGCACGAGCGTGCGGTGGATCGTGCGCAGCAGCGTGTCGAGGTGCACGACGTAGTGGAATGCGAGCGAGCTGTACGCGAGGTCGAACGCGGCATCCGGCAGCGCGAGCGTTTCGAGGTCGGCGCGACGGTACGTGATCGCCGGATGTGCGGTGGTCGATGTCGCGCGTTCGAGCATGCGTTCGGACACGTCGATGCCGAGCACGCCGGCAGCGCCTTGGTCGGCGGCCCAGCGGCTGAACCAACCGTAGCCGCAACCGAGATCGAGCACGTGACGGCCGTGCAGGTCGGGTAGCAGCGCGCGCAGCGCGGGCCATTCGGGCGCGCCGTCGAGCCCGTGAATCGAGCGGTTCAGGCGGCTGTAACCTTCGAAGAAGGCCGGGTCGTCGTAGATGTTCTGCGTCATGCGTCGGCTCAGGTGCGGGTGGGGCGCGCAAGGTGGCACGCCCGATCCCGCGAGCTTACGCGCGCTGCCCACCCGCGTCGATCCTGCGCTGCGTGTCGACATCGACGATCTCGCGGATCGCGCTGAACAGCGGCGCGGCATCGGTATAGCGCCGGCCGTAGCCGAGATTGAACGCATAGTCGAAATCGGGCGGATTGCTGCCCTGGTTGTGCTGCAGGATCGTTTCGAGCTTGTCGAGCGCCTTCGCCGCGCGGGCTTCGGGTGAGGCGGCCGCCTCGTATTCGTCCCACAGCGCGACGATCTCGTCGCGCGCCGCGCGGTCGAGCGATGCGGTCAGCGTCAGCAGATCGTCGCGTTCGTGCGCGCTCTTGTCGGGATGCGCGGCCTGCTCGATCGCGGGGATGTCGCCGTGCAGCGCCTCGCCGAGGTCGTGGACGACGCACAGTTTCAGCAGCTTCAGCGTATCGACGCCGGGCAGCGCGTCGGCGAACACGAGCGCCATCAGGCATAGCCGCCAGCTATGCTCGGCCGTGCTTTCCGCGCGCCCGGCCGACGTGTGGCCGCTGCGCAGCACGTCTTTCAGGCGTTCGGCGTCGCGCAGGAAATCGAGGCGCGCGCGGATCGTATCGGGATTCATGGTCGGCGTCCTTGCGATGAACCGCCAAGCGTACGCCGGCCGGCCGCGGGGTGTCCACGCATGAAATATGCGTGGGCGTCAGTGCGCGTCCAGCGTTTCCACGAGCCGCACGGCCGAGCCGTCCGACAGCGTCATCCGCGTCCATCGGCACAGGCTGCCGCGAATCGGCACGACGCGCGACGCATTCGCGCCGGTGTCGAACTCGACGCTCGGCGGTCCCGCGCGGTCGTACCAGCCGAGCGGGTCGAGCGCGGCTTCCATGCGGGCGATTTCCGGCGTCGCATAGCGCCACAGCGACGCGCCGAGCAGCGTCGAAAGCGGCCGCGAGAACTCGGCCGCGCGCGCCGGCGAGCTGGCCAGCAGGCGGTGCGTGAAGTCGCACACGAGATGCATGCGGCCCGTGCTGCCGGCGATCAGCCGCGCGAGCGCGTGGTCGCCCGCGGAATCGAGGCGCGCGGCGAGCAGCCGTTCGGCCGTCGCGCGCTCGGCGGGCGACATCTGCTGAAGGCCGGCTTCCCAGCGGGAGATCGTCGATTGCGCGACGCGGAACAGTTCGGCTGCATGGCTTTGCTTCACGCGGTGCAGCGCGCGCCAGCGCTTGAGTTGCGGGCCGAGCGAGGATGGATGAAGCGGCGGGTGGGGCATGTCGATGCTCCTGTTTCATGCGTCGGCCAGCGCCATGGCTGACAGGGGCGGCCTGGAACCTGGCGAGTGGCGGCCAGCATGTGCCGGCGTGTAATCGGTCCATGCATGTGCTCTCGTCCCGTCTGTGCGGTTCGGCTGGGTGGCTTTCGCCCTCGGAAGCCGGATTCTCCCGTATCCGCCGCCCGTTGTCGAACCCGAAATCTGCCGTGGCAGCGGGCGGCCGGGGCGGTCCGCGCCCCGCCGAAAACGTTTTCGCCAGGCTTTCAACCGGCTCCGCCATATCTTATTATTCGGCCAGAGCGGCGCATGCCGGCCGCCATCGATCACGTCGACGACATGACGGGCCGGCCACGGCGACCGCCTTCCGGCCGGCACGTCGCCCGACGCGCGGTCGAAACGACAGGGGGCGCGAGGCCGCGCGTATCCCGAAAAAATACGAGGGCGCAATGGTACGACTGGTGTTGCTGCTGCTGGGCATCGAATATCTGCGAACCCGCTGGCGCGGGCTGACCGTGCTCGGCTGGCTGTGGGTGGTGGCGGGCGTCGGCATTTTCATCGACGCGCTCGATGGTGCGCTGCATTTCCCGATCGAGCTGTTCGCATGGCTGTTCCTGATCGAGGGGCTCGCGACGCTCGCGGTGGCCGGCAGCGGGGTCGGCGGCCAGCGCATTCTGCGCTACGTGAAGGGCATCGCGGTCGTGGTGGCCGCGGGGCTCGTGTTTGCCGGCCATCATCACGGCCACTTCCTGCTGTCGATGATCTTCGGCACGCTGTTCCTCGTCGACGGACTGCTGCAGTGCACGTCCGCGTGGATGGTGCGCTATCGCCGCTGGAATGTCGCGTTCGCGTGGGGTGTCGTCGAGATCCTGCTCGCGATCTTCTTCTTCCAGCCGTACCCGACGCACTACGCGGGCACCGTGCCGTACTGCCTCGGCCTGCTGCTGATGTTCGGCGGAATGCACATGCTGAGCCTCGCCGCGCGCGTGCGGCGGCTGACGCGCAATCCGGCGTTCGCGACCTCGCCCGCGCCGGCGCTGGCGCCGGATCTCGACGATGCGCAGTACCCGCCGCAGTTCGCGCAATCCGAATGGGACGGGCCGCCGGCCGACGGCGAGCGGGCGCTGACCGTGCACGTGTGGACCCCGACCGGCACGTCGAAGGCCGAAGCGCAGCGCTATCCGGTGATCGATCGCTACATCGCGGCAGTGGACGTCAATGGCGTGATCTCGACCGGCCATGCGGCGCTGGAATCGCCGGAGGGCATCTACATCAGCCTGTATCCGGCTGTCGAGATCGATCGTTCTCCGGACGAATTCACGCGCATCCTGCGCGCGACGCGCGAGAACGACGTGCCCGGCCTGTTTCAGCCCGACTATGCGACCGAGTCGAAAGCGTGGTGCCCGTCGACCGTGCGCGTGCGCATCCGCAACTACGATCCGGCCAAGCTCGAGGCGTTCTGGTCGTTGTATCGGCAGAACCTCACGTACAACCTCACGCACCGCAACTGCTCGAGCACCGTGTCGAACGCGCTCGAGGCGGCGCTCGACGGTGCGGTGTGGCGGCTGAAGGGCGCGCGGGCCGGGTGGGGCGCGTTCGTGCGGCTGCTGCTCACGCCCGAGCTGTGGGTGGCCGCGCAGATCCGCAAGCGTGCGGTGACGATGGCGTGGACGCCCGGACTCACGCTCGACTATGCGCGCGCGCTCAGCATGCTCGCCGATCCGCGTCCGTTCGCATGGTGGAAGGTGGCGCGCTCGGCGGTGAGCGCGATCATGGCGTCGCGGCGTGCGTGGCGCGAGCAGGACAGCGCGGCGTTGTCGCCGGGCGGCTCGGAGGCGGCGTCGATGAAGTGAAACGCGTGATGCCGGACGCGGGCCCGGCATCACGAAGGGCGCCCGGCGCGGCCCGGCGATATTGCCCGCTACCCGCACCCACAGACGACAACAATGAACAAGACGAGAACGTTCCGCATCGTGATTCCCGCCGCGCTGGCGCTGGCGAGCGCCGGCCTCGCGCAGGCGGGCATGGACGAAGTGCCGCGCATGAGCAACGACGTGTACCGGATGTCGGTATCGTTCTGCTCGAACGTCACGGCCGACGAGAAGATCATGTGCCAGGGCGACATGATCGCCGCGGGCAGCAGGATCGTCGCGGCGATCGGCGGCCTGCCGCCGGCTTCCGCGTCGGCGATCGACGAAGGCGCGCGCAACAAGCTGCCGCCGGAAGAGCGCAAGGGCCTTGCGCCCGTCGAGCCGCGCGCGATCGACAAGGACGACGATCTGGCCGGCCTCGCCGGCATGGTGCGCCTGTGCGACGTGTACGAATCCGGGCCGGCGTCGCGCGCGCGGCACCACGCGGCGCTGCAGCAGAAGGCGCCCGATGTCGCACCGCGTGTCGAGGCGTTGCTGGCCGATGCGTCGACCGCGGCGCGCCGGCGCGTCAGTATCGGCGTGTGGCAGATTCTCGCGCTCGAGGGGCCCGAAGCGTCGGCGCGCGCGTGCACGCAGCTCGGCACCTGAGCGATCACGTGCGGTAAGCGCGTGCCGTTCGACCGTCGACGCACGGGTGCCGACCATGCGGCATCCGTGACGATCAGCTCAGTCGTGCGCGATCGTGGCCGGCCCGATCCGTATCGGCTTGCCGAGCGTTCGGGCGACCGGCGAGGCCCGTACCGCGTCGCGGACGAGTATGTGCTGCGCCTGCGACAGCGGCACCACGAAGCGCAGGGCGATGTCGAAACCGGTTTCGACATCGCGGCGTTCGAGGGTGACGTCCACCGTACAGGCCGGCAGCGTCACGCCCGCGCGTTCCGCTGCCAGTTCGACCGACATGCAGACGCAGGCCGCCAGCGCGCTTTCGAGCAACTCGTGCGGCCGCAGGCCGGCGTCGCCGCCTTTGCCTGCCTTGTGGGTGTCCGAGCGCACGACGCTGCGCCCGTTTCCGATCTCGACGCAGTACGGCTTGCCCAGCCGTGTGGCCGTCACCATGGGGATGCTCCGTTGCAGGATGAAAGTGGCGACAGCGTATGCCGGGGGCGCATGCGGCGGAAGGCAATCGCCGGTACCGGTACCGGCTGTAACAGGTTCGGCGGTACCCCGCGCGTTCTTTCGTGCACCTTCACATTCGTGCCACGTTGCGGCAGCAACAATCGCGGGCAGACATTCGACAACCTTGCGGCGCATCCCGCGACCGCAAGCCTTTTCCGAGGAAACACGCCATGCTCAAGACGCTCGCCCGCGCCGCTGCCGCACTCGCCGTCGCTTCCGTGTCACTGCACGCCGCCGCGCAGACCAGCTACGACTACCTGTTGCTCGCCGCATCGTGGGAGCCGGGTTTCTGCGCGTCGCACGACACACCGGAATGCACGAACCTCGCCGGATCGTACGCGGCGACGAGCCTGTCGCTGCACGGGCTGTGGCCGAACCGCTACGACGGCAACCAGCCGTTCTACTGCGGCGTGCCGCAGAACGACATCGACCTCGACAACGCGCACCAGTGGTGCAGCATGGACGCGTACCCGATCAGCAGCGCGACGCGCAACACGCTCTCGACGTACATGCCGGGCGTCGCATCCTGTCTCGACAAGCACGAGTGGTTCAAGCACGGCACCTGTTCGAACTCGGCGACGCCCGATGCGTACTGGAACCAGGCGTCGGGCATGATCAGCCGGCTCGGCAACACGTCGTTCAACGCGTTCCTGCAGGCGAACGCGGGCAAGACGGTCACGCGTAACCAGTTGCTGTCGGCGTTCGAAGGCGCGTTCGGCAGCAACACGCGCAGCGCGGTGTCGTTGAAGTGCACGAAGACGAACGGCGTGAGCTACTTCACCGAAGCGTGGATCGCGGTGAAGACTAATGCGACCACGCAGTTTCCGAGCGCGGCGTCGCTCGTGACGGACGGCAACACGCAGGGCACGTGCCCGACGTCGGGCGTGTTCATCGCGAAGTAAGGCGGATGCTGCGGCTCGGCCGTCGTTACGCCAGCAGCCGCAGCGCCTCCGCGAGCGACAGCACCGTCGTGCGCGATTCGAACGCGGTGGCGAACAGATGCTCGTGGACCACCGGGTCCGGGTCGTAGCAGCAATCCTTGACCGTGTAGAGGCGGAAATCGGCGTCGCTCGCATGGGCGATCGACGACAGCATCACGCCGGTCGACGCGATGCCGACCATGATCAGCGAATCGACGCCTTGGGCGATGAGCCGCGCCTGCAGATCGGTGCCGAAGAACACGCTCGCGCGGTGGGCGAGGATCAGCGGCTCGTCGGGCTGTTTGGCCAGCTCCGGGCAGGGGGCATCGTCGATGAAGAGGCCGAGTTGCTTGATGCCCTGGCCGTTCTTGTTGAGCGGACTGACTTCCGGATAGCCGGGACTGAAGCGGAGATTCGCGAACCACACGCCGACGCCGGCCGCTCGCGCCGCGTCGCAGAGGCGGCGCGTATTCGAGAGCAATTCAGGGGCGACCGACGGAAAGAGGCCGAGGATGTCGGTCTGGTAATGCATGACGAGCAGCGCGGTTCGGGATGGCGCGATGCGGGGGATCGGCGAGGAGGAATGGCTGTCGGCGTGCGCGTGGGCCGTCGTTGCGACTTTTGATGCGTTGTCCGGATTCATGCGTGGGGCTCCAGTAATCGCTGCGGAATGTCGGGAAAGTCGGTTGTTCCGTATCGTCGGTCACGGCGGCGCCAGCGTGCTCGCGCGTTGCGCAGTCTCGGTTGGATATTTCGGGCCTGTCAGGAATTTTGTGTTTAAGGCATAACATGCTCCCAAGGAGAATTTATGCCTCGCAAACCGAAAGCCCAGCCGGCGGCTCTGCCGGCGATTCCGGCCGAGTTGCTTGAGCAGTTCGGCA
>NZ_JAKWFH010000083.1:0-22997 GCF_029522185.1 Burkholderia sp. IO2
AGGTGTAGAACGGCGCGTTGCGCTCGTCGAGCACCTTCGTGAACGGCTTGTGCCACGTGAGGCCTTCGCGCGCGAGACGCGCCCAGAAGCCTTCGTAATCCTGCTCGGCCTCGGCGACGAGCGCGCGGTAGGCCGGCATGCCGGAAATGGCCGCCGTCTTCTCGAGCGCCGCGGGCGGCGCGAACTGACGGGTTTCGTGAAGAACCGATTCAATCGCAGACATCGACTACCCCTTGGTGAACATGAATCCTCTGCATGGCGGCGCGATCGTGCGCGCCGCGCGTCGTCTTGGCCGGCGCCTGCGCGCCGCTGTCTCCCACCACCCGCACGCGACCGCGAAGGCCTGCGCACGATGCTGCACCGCACCACATCACGCGAACGTGACCCGCGGCCCGGCGGTTTCCACGATAAGCGCTCCAACTTACCCGTCACTTACGCGGCATGGCCGTTTCGTGCACCGGGCGGCGCGCATCGAGGTCAGCTTTACGCTGTTACAACCGCGACCCTACAATCCTAACTGAACTCGCCTTCCGGATTCCAGCTTGAATCGCTACGCCCTCTTCCTCATCCTGTCGATGCTGTTCGTCGGCAGCAACGTCGGTATCGGTAAATCCATCGTTGCATTCGTTCCCGTCGCCATCCTCGCCACGCTGCGCTTCGTGATCGCGATCGCCGTGCTGTGGCCGCTGTTCAGCCCCGTGAAGATGCGTGCGGTCAAGCGCGGCGAATGGCTGAACCTGTTCCTGCAGGCCTTCTTCGGCACCTTCATGTTCACGCTGCTGATGCTCAACGGCGTGCAGCGCACGAGCGCGGTGGCCGCGGGCGTCATCACGAGCACGATCCCGGCGATCGTCGCGCTGTTCGCATGGCTGATCCTGCGTGAAAAACCGAACGGCCGTGCGCTCGTGTCGATCGCGCTCGCGATCGTCGGCGTCGTGACGATCAATCTCGCCAACGGCAGCGCATCCGGTCACGGCACGCCAGGCGACGCGTCCGGCTCGCTCACCGGCAACCTGCTGATCCTCGGCGCGGTGTGCTGCGAATCGATCTACGTGATCCTGTCGCGCCGGCTCACGCAGACGCTCGCACCGATCGACATCTGCGCGTACACGCACCTGTTCGGCCTGTTCCTGATGCTGCCGCTCGGCGCGACCGCGCTGTGGCACTTCGATTACGCGAGCGTGCCGGCCGGCACCTGGGCGCTCGTCGTCTGGTACGGACTATCGGCCAGCATCTTCTCGTTCTGGCTGTGGATGAAGGGCATCCGGCACGTGCCGGGCAGCCTCGCCGGCGTGTTCAGCGCGGTGCTGCCGATCGCCGCGGCCGCGTACGGCATCGCGTTCCTCGGGGAGCGCCCGACGCTCGCGCACGGCGTCGCGCTCGCGTGCGTCGTCGCCGGCATCGTGCTCGCGAGCCTGCGCGTGAAACGCGTGCCGGCCGCGGCCTCCTGATCCGTCCCCGGGCGTGCCGGCGCGTCGCTGCAGTCGCGCCGGCCGACGCGTTACAATAGCGCGCCTTTTCAAGATTACCCCCGATACCTGCGCACCGCGCCCGTACCCCGACATGTCCGCCCCGCACTCGCCCGGCCATCCCGGCCGTCGCCCGCTTCGCCCCCTCCCCGCGCTGATTTTCATGAGCCGCTGGCTCCAGGTTCCGCTCTATCTGGGCCTGATCGTCGCGCAGGCCGTCTACGTGTTCCTGTTCCTGAAAGAAGTGTGGCACCTGCTGTCGCATGCGACGGGCCTCGACGAAATCAGCGTGATGCTCGCCGTGCTCGGCCTGATCGACGTGGTGATGATCTCGAACCTGCTGATCATGGTGATCGTCGGCGGGTATGAAACGTTCGTGTCGCGGCTCGGCATCGAGGGCCATCCCGACGAGCCCGAATGGCTCGACCACGTGAACGCGGGCGTGCTGAAGGTCAAGCTGTCGATGGCGCTGATCAGCATTTCGTCGATCCATCTGCTGAAGACCTTCATCAACCCCGACCAGCACACGACGCACGCGATCATGTGGCAGGTGATCATCCACGTGTCGTTCCTCGTGTCGGCGCTCGTGATGGCGTGGGTCGATCGCCTGACGACGCACACGCACCCGGCCCATTTCCACGAGGCGCACGCACCCGCGGCGTCCCGACCGGCGGCCTGAACCGTCGGCAACATATTCCCCACTGTCCCCACAGAGTCTCAGCCATGACCGTCATCAAACAGGAAGACCTGATCCAGAGCATCGCGGATTCGCTGCAGTACATCAGCTACTACCACCCGCTCGACTACATCCAGGCCCTCGGCCGCGCGTACGAGCTGGAAGAGAGTCCGGCGGCGAAGGACGCGATCGCGCAGATCCTCACGAACAGCCGCATGTGCGCGGAAGGCCGCCGCCCGATCTGCCAGGACACCGGCATCGTCACGATCTTCGTGAAGGTCGGCATGGACGTGCGCTGGGACGGCGCGACGATGGGCCTCACCGACATGATCAACGAAGGTGTGCGCCGCGGTTACACGCACCCGGACAACGTGCTGCGCGCGTCGATCGTCAATCCGCCGGAAGGCGCCCGCAAGAACACCAAGGACAACACGCCGGCCGTGATCCACTACGAGATCGTGCCGGGCGACAAGGTCGACGTGCAGGTCGCCGCGAAGGGCGGCGGCTCGGAGAACAAGTCGAAGTTCGTGATGCTGAACCCGTCCGATTCGATCGTCGACTGGGTGCTGAAGACGGTCCCGACGATGGGCGCCGGCTGGTGCCCGCCGGGCATGCTCGGGATCGGCATCGGCGGCACCGCCGAGAAGGCGATGCTGATGGCGAAGGAATCGCTGATGGAGCCGATCGACATCCAGGAAATCATCGCGCGCGGCCCGAAGGACTGGATCGAGGAACTGCGTGTCGAACTGCACGAGAAGGTCAACGCGCTCGGCATCGGCGCGCAGGGCCTCGGCGGCCTCGCGACCGTGCTCGACGTGAAGATCATGGCGGCGCCGACGCACGCGGCCTCGAAGCCGGTCGCACTGATCCCGAACTGCGCGGCCACGCGCCACGCGCACTTCGTGCTCGACGGCTCGGGCCCGGCCAAACTGGAAGCGCCGTCGCTCGACGCCTGGCCGAAGGTGCAGTGGGAACCGAATACGGAAACCAGCAAGCGCGTCGACCTGAACACGCTGACGCCGGAAGAAGTCGCGAGCTGGACGCCGGGCCAGACGCTGCTGCTGTCGGGCAAGATGCTCACCGGCCGCGACGCCGCGCACAAGCGCATCGCCGACATGCTCGCGAAGGGCGAGAAGCTGCCGGTCGACTTCACGAACCGCGTGATCTACTACGTCGGCCCGGTCGATCCGGTGCGTGACGAAGTGGTCGGCCCGGCCGGCCCGACGACGGCCACGCGCATGGACAAGTTCACCGAGACGATGCTCGCCCAGACGGGTCTGATCTCGATGGTCGGCAAGGCTGAACGCGGCCCGGTCGCGATCGACGCGATCAAGAAGCACAAGGCGGCCTACCTGATGGCGGTCGGCGGCGCGGCCTACCTCGTGTCGAAGGCGATCCGCGGCGCGAAGGTGCTCGCGTTCGAAGACCTCGGCATGGAAGCGATCTACGAGTTCGACGTGCAGGACATGCCGGTGACGGTCGCCGTCGATTCGTCGGGCACGTCGGTGCACCAGACGGGTCCGAAGGAATGGCAGGCGAAGATCGGCAAGATCCCGGTCGCCACCGCTTAAGCGCGATCGAACGAAAGGCCGGACGGGAGTCCGGCCTTTTTACTTCTCATTCTCATTATTGTGTTCGGCCGGTTATTCGAGGCTGATTCTCATTACACGCAAAAGGCAGGCCCGACAAGGCTTCGAGGCTTGGCTTTTCTCGTTCGAGCGATTATCGTTCGGTTTCTGAAGCCCCACTGAACAAGGAAACAGCCATGCAAGGCGACAAGAAAGTCATCGAATATCTGAACGCCCAACTGAAGAATGAACTCACGGCGATCAACCAGTACTTCCTGCATGCGCGCATGTACAAGCACTGGGGCCTCGACAAGCTCGGCAAGCACGAATACGACGAGTCGATCGGCGAAATGAAGCACGCCGACTGGCTGATCGAGCGCGTGTTCATGCTCGACGGCCTGCCGAACCTGCAGGACCTGCACAAGCTGCTCGTCGGCGAGGAAACCGAAGAGATCCTGAAGTGCGACCTGAAGCTCGAGCAGATCTCGCAGTCCACCTGCAAGGAAGCGATCGCCTACTGCGAATCGGTGCGCGACTACGTGTCGCGCGAGATCTTCGAAAAGATCCTCGACGACACCGAAGAGCACATCGACTGGCTCGAAACGCAGATCGACCTGATCGGCAAGGTCGGCCTGCAGAACTATCAGCAAACGATGATGGGTTCGCCCGAGTAATCGCGCCGCCTGCCAGCCTGCCGCCCGCCTGACGATGACGAACCCGTCCAACGCTACCGCGCTGCGCGCCGCCGCCCCTGTCGGCATCTTCGACTCGGGGCTCGGCGGCCTGTCGGTGCTGCGCGCCGCGCGCGCGCACCTGCCCGACGAATCGTTCGTCTACGTCGCCGACTCGCACCACGCGCCGTACGGCCCGCGCGACGAAGCCTTCATTACGGAACGCACGCTGGCCATCGGCGAGTGGCTCGCCCGCGAAGGCGCGAAAGCGCTCGTCATCGCGTGCAACACGGCAACGGCCCGGGCGATCGCGGCCATCCGCGAACGCCTGTCGATCCCGCTCGTCGGTGTCGAGCCGGGCATCAAGCCGGCCGCCGCGCTGTCCGCGACCGGCGTCGCGGGCGTCCTCGCCACGCAATCGACGTTGAACAGCCCGCGCTTCCAGGCGCTGCTCGACCGCTACGGCGCCGGCCGCCGCTTCATCTGCCAACCCGGCCACGGGCTCGTCGAAGCGATCGAACGCGGCGACACGAACTCGCCCGCGTTGCGCGCGCTGCTCGAGCGTTACATCCAGCCGATGCTCGACGACGGCGCCGATACGCTGGTACTCGGCTGCACGCACTACCCGTTCTTCACAGAAACGATTCGTGACCTTGTTGGCGAGCGCCTGACGATCGTCGACACGAGCGACGCCATCGCCCGCCAGCTTGCGCGGGTCCTCGACGAACGCGGGCTGCGCGCCCCGGCCGGCACGCACGCCGCGCCGCCGCGTTTCTGCTCGACCAGCGACGGTCTGCAGCTACGCGCGCTCGCCTCGACGCTGCTCGGCCTCGACGCGCCGGTCGAATCCGTCACCATTTCCTCGCCGAACGCGCGCGCCTGCGCGACCGCCTGACGCGGGGGCCGGCACGC
The DNA here is from genome assembly GCF_029522185.1 of Burkholderia sp. IO2. Classification (NCBI taxonomy): domain Bacteria; kingdom Pseudomonadati; phylum Pseudomonadota; class Betaproteobacteria; order Burkholderiales; family Burkholderiaceae; genus Burkholderia; species Burkholderia sp. IO2. Next base: position 5,297 of record NZ_JAKWFH010000083.1, read on the forward strand.
CGGACGCTCTCGGCGGCCTGACCGCCCCGCCGTTTCAAGGGTCCGATGACCTTAAAAAAAGCCCGACCCAGGCTTGTCAACGCCTGCAAAATTAATGATAATAATTCGCATTAACGTTAGCTATCGCAACTCATCATGATCGTCTGCGTGTGCAAGTCTGTTTCCGATCGCAAGATTCGCGCGTCCCTCGCCGAGGGCGTGAATTCTTTCGATGAACTCCAGTTCGAGCTCGGCGTGGCCACGTGCTGCGGCAAGTGCGAGGAGTCCGTACGCGACCTCATGGCCGAGCAAGGCGTCTGCGCGAGCCGGTGCGGCGTCGAGCATCCTGCGCATCCGATCCCGGTCACGTTCTACGACCGCAAGGCGGCCTGAGCGGCGCCGAGCGTGCGCATGCGGCCCAGGCCGCATTTTTTGTTTTGACCGTCAGCAAGCCACCGTCCGCGCGAGCCAACGGCTTACCTGCCAAGGAGCCTGTGATGGAATTGCTGATCGGATTCGTAACCACCGTTTGCATCTCGCTGCTGATCTTTCGCAAGTGATGCCGATTCACCCGCCGCGCCCCGGGTGCGACGTCGTTCTTTCAAGCTAACATGCAGGCTTCGCATCTCGCTCCTGCCGGCGCCATGCCGGCTGCACCACGTATGAATCCCCGAGTGATCGTCGTCGCGGTCGGTGTGCTTGCCGCACACGCGATCATGCTGACGGCCGCATGGCTCCATCGCAACGCGCCGCCGCCGAAATCGGTCGAGGTCCAGACGATCACCGCGCAGCTCATCACGCCCGCGCCGATCGCGCAGCAGGTCGCGGCCGAGTCGATCCCGCAGCCCGCGCCGCCGAAGCCGGTGCCGCGCGTGAAGCCGAAGGTCGAACCGAAGCCGGTGCAGAAGGCGGCGAAGCCGACCCCGCAGCCGGTTGCGCCCTCGCCCGCCCCGTCGCCTACACCCGCTCCCGCCGCCGATCCGACACCGGCGCCCGCCGCGCCCGCTCCCGCCGCACCGGCCGCCACGCCGGGCCCGGCGCGCGAAACGATGCAGGTCAGCGCGCCGAAGAACGTGCCGACGCTCCAATGCAACTTCGTGAAGCCCGACTATCCGTCGATGTCGCGCCGTCGCGGCGAATCGGGCACCGCCTATGTTCACTTCGTCGTCGGCGTGACCGGCAAGATCGAAAGCATCGATCTGCAGAAGAGCAGCGGCTATCCGCGCCTCGACGAAGCCGCACTCGACGCGATGCGCTCGACCACCTGCCGTCCGTACATCGAGAACGGCCAGGCGATCCGCGCCGCCCGCACACAGCCCTACAGCTTCGGGCTCACCGACTAACCTGCCTCATCCGGAAGATTCAAAGGAAACAAAAAATGCAAAGCTACGGTATCGCGCACGTCTGGGCGCAAGGTGATTTCGTCACGCGCGCCATTGCGATCACGCTGCTCGTGATGTCGGTCCTGTCGTGGATCGTGATCGTCATCAAGGGCTGGAACGTGATCCGCCTGAACCGCCTCACGAAGAACGCCGAACAGGCTTTCTGGCATTCCGACAATTTCGACGACGGCATCAAGAAGCTCGGCCTCGCCGCATCGACGCCGAACGACAACCCGTTCCTCGCGCTCGCGCTGTCGGGCAAGGAAGCCGCCGACCATCACCACCAGACGCAACCGCACCTGCACGATCGCATGGACGTGTCGGACTGGGTCACGCGCTGCCTGAAGGACACGATGGACGAAGGCATCTCGCGCATGCAGAGCGGCCTCGCGATCCTCGCATCGGTCGGCAGCACCGCGCCGTTCGTCGGCCTGTTCGGCACGGTGTGGGGCATCTATCACGCGCTGCTCGCGATCGGCGCCACCGGCCAGACGTCGATCGACCAGGTCGCGGGCCCGGTCGGCGAATCGCTGATCATGACGGCCTTCGGCCTGTTCGTCGCGATTCCCGCGGTGCTCGGCTACAACGCGCTGACCCGTGCGAACAAGGGTGTGGTCAGCAAGCTGCGCCGCTTCGCGCACGGTCTGCACGCGTACTTCGTGACGGGCGCGAGCCTCGCGTCGTCGTCGACGCGCGACGGCCTGCGTCTCGCCTCGCGCGCCGCCAGCTGAGACGAGGTGAACCATGGCCATGAACACCGGTTTCAGCGACGATGACGACGATGCCGTGATGAGCGAGATCAACATGACGCCGCTCGTCGACGTCATGCTCGTACTCCTGATCATTTTCCTCGTGACGATCCCGGCGATGCAGCATGCGGTGAAGATTGACCTGCCGCACGCCAGCAGCCAGCCCGTCGACGAAAAGCCGCAGACCGTCGACGTCGCGATCCAGGGCGACGGCACAATCCTGTGGGATGACCACACGGTCACGCGCGAACAACTGCAGGCACGGATCGCGGAAGCCGCGAAACGCACGCCGCAGCCCGAGTTGCACCTGCGCGCCGACCGCAAGGTCGCGTACGAGCACGTCGCGGAAGTGATGTCGGATGCGCAGGCTGGCGGCTTGACGAAGCTCGGCTTCGTGACGGAGCCGGGCGCAAAAGCGAAGTAACGCGCGCACGCCCCGCCGTTGCCAGCGGCAACGGCGCACCTGGCCGGTCGCGCACAAAGTAAAAGGCCTTCATCGCCAGATGAAGGCCTTTTTTCATGCGCACGCGGGCGCCTTCGGGCGGCGGGCTCTTTGGCGGTATCGGTTGCGCCTCGAGCAACGCAAATGCGACTCTGCCGTGGTCTGCACGGACTGCGCGTTCTGCCCTATCTGGCTCGCAATATATGCGGCCACCTGATTTCGCTCAGAACTTCCTTCACGAAATGGGATTTCAATATAGGCCCGCCCGCGCACGCATTCAAGGTTCCGGCGATTGAAACTTGCGATTGCAGGCGACGCTTCAATGACAAAACAAATTTGCGTCGTCGTACACGCCGTGTTCAGGTCGCCGAAACATCGACCGCCGCTTCCTTCTTCGCGCGCTCAGGGCAGCCGGGCTCCTTGTACGCGCCGTGGTCGAGCTTCTCGACCAGGTAATCGACGAACGCACGTACCGCGGGCGGCATCCCTTGGCGCGACACGAACACCGCATACAACTGCGGCACCGGCAGCGTCCAGCCCGGCATCACGGGCGACAGTTGCCCCGCGCGCAGCGCGTTGCCGTACATCATCTCCGGCAGCGCGGCGATGCCGAGGCCGTCGAGCACGGCCTCGCGGATCGTCATCAGGTCGGCCGTCACGAGCCGCGGATCATGCTCGTGCACGTGGCGCGTCCCGTCCGGCGCGATCAGGTTGAATACGTGCCGGCCGTCGACGCTCGGCGTATCGAGCGTCTCGAAGCCGGTCAGGTCGTCCGGCGCCAGCGGCGGCGCATTCTGGCTCAGCAGGCTCGGCGCACCGACCAGCATCTGCTCGGTGCGCCACAGCGGCCGCACGACGATGTTGGCGTTCTGCGGCGGCTCCGAGCGCACGCGCAACGCGACGTCGATCGAATCCTCAAACAGGTCGATCACGCGATTCGTCACGCGGACATGCACCTTGACCTCGGGATAGCGGCGCAGGAATTCGGGCAGGATGCGCGACAGCATCGTCTGCGACAGCGTCACCGGCACGCTGACGCGCACCGAGCCGCGCGGCGACGCGCGCAGCTGCTGCACCGCGTTCATCGCGGCCTGCGCTTCGGCGAGCATCGCCTGGCAGTGCTGGTAGAACAGCTCCCCCGCCTCGGTCAGCGCGAGCTTGCGCGTCGAACGCTGCAGCAGGCGCACGCCGAGCGCGGCCTCCAGCTCGGTCAGGCGCCGCGACAGACGCGATTTCGAGATGCCCAGCACGCGCTCGGCGGCCGAGAAGCCGCCATGTTCGACGACCTGCGAGAAGTACATCAGGTCGTTCAGGTTATGTGCATCGATATTCATCTCATCGTTCCAATTTCAGAACAATCCATTGCGAACGGCCGCAAATCGGACGGTAAAACGCCCAATATAATAGCGCTATGTTTCAAAAATAACGCTATTCCGATGATTTCGAGGGCTTCCCATGACCACCGCTCGCTCGCTTGATCGTACCTACCCCGCGCTTCGCACCACCGAAGGCGGCGGTTTCGTGGTTCACCGTCCGTTCCCGACACGGCTGCTGATGGACTTCGATCCGTTCCTGCTGCTCGATGAAATGGGCCCGGTCGACTACGCGCCCGGCGAAGCCGTGGGCGCGCCCGACCATCCGCATCGCGGCTTCGAGACCGTGACCTACGCGCTGGACGGACGCTTCCGCCATCGCGACTCGTCCGGCCATGCCGGCACGCTCGGCCCCGGCGACGTGCAATGGATGACGGCCGGCGCCGGCGTCGTGCACAGCGAGATGCCGGACCCGGCGTTCGCGCAGGCAGGCGGACGTTCCCACGGCTTCCAGCTGTGGGTCAACCTGCCGCGGCGCGACAAGATGATCGCACCGTGCTACCAGGAGATCCCGGCCGCCCGCATTCCGACCGCGACGTCGCCGGACGGGCGCGCACGCGTGCGCGTCATCGCCGGCGAAGCATTCGGCGTCCAGGCCGCGATCGAGACGCGCACACCGATCCTCTACCAGCATTTCACACTGGAGCCCGGCGCAACGGTCACGCAGCCCGTGCCGGCCGGTTATCGCGTGTTCGCCTATCCGATCGACGGAACGGGCCGCTACGGGCCCGACAGGCAGGCTGTGGACGCACGGCACATGGTCGTCTACGGCGACGACGGCGACACCGTCACGTTCGCTGCCGGCGACACGTCGCTCGACCTGTTGCTGATCGGCGGCGTGCCGCTCAACGAACCGATCGTCCGTTACGGCCCATTCGTGATGAATACCGAGGAGGAGATCCGGCAGGCCGTCGTCGACTACCAGACCGGTCGCATGGGTCGCATCGAAGCGTGAACCGGATCGGGGTCGCAGGTGCCGCGAAGCCGGTGGTTTTGCGTCACAATAAGTTCTTGAACCATGTGGCCACCCGCCACCAGAAGGAACCCGTCCCCTTGAACTTCGAACATCTGATCCAGATCAACTCCGACGATCCGGGCGTGCCGACCCTCACCCGCGACCAGCTCTGGGAAGGCCTCGTGCTGCGTGCGGAGCAGCCGCAACTGTTCGTGATCGGCCTCGACAGCTGCGTCATTCACGAACGCACCGACACGACGCTCGAACGCGAACTGCATTACGGCCACGCGACCGTGCGCGACCACGTGACGTTCACGCCGAATCAGCAGGTCCGCTACGACATCCGCGCGGCCGACGGCGAGATCGGCGGCTCGCTGACGATGACGATCGAAGAGCGCGACGACCGCGAACTGTTCCTGCGTTTCGAGTACCGCACGACGCTGACGGTCACGGACGACAGCGAAGAAGCGCGGCAGACGCACGGGATCGTCAAGGAGGCATACCGCACGTCGGACATCGACACCGTTCGCCTGATCCGCGAATACGCGCAGGGGCGCAAGGACCCTGATCCGCTGCACTGAACCCGGCGGCGGCCTGCGGGCCGCCGCTTTTGATTCAAGCTATCAGTCTCGGCATTTCGATCGATAAAGAGTTTTTGTAAATGGGAATAGTTATCATTTAGAATTCATTCCATCGTATCGACAGTCACCGATCAAACCGAATGACCGACACCATGCGCCCGACCACGCTGACCCTGCGCCGCACGACCGGCACCGCAGCCAGCAGCCGTCAGAAGACGGCAGCGGTCACCACGCCGGCGAAACCCGCCGGCAACCGCGATGCAGGCACGCGGGTCGTCAACAGCGATACGCTGCTGCAAGGCCAGAGCCACATCAGCATCGCGCATAACGGAGAGACTTATCAGTTGCGCGCCACGCGGCTCGGCAAACTGATCCTGACGAAGTAACGACCGAGTATTGTGGGGACCACCTCCCTGAGAGGTGTTGGGCAGTAGCCAGCGTAACGGCTTGCACGCGAGATCTAGACCCCTTCGTGCAAACACACTCAAGCAGCCGTTGCAGCAAGCCAAGCCACTTTTTTGGTTCTCGCACAAGGAAGAAAAAAGCGACACGTCCAACGACGTGTCGCTTTTTTGTTCGAGCCGCGAATGGGCCAGGCATGCGGCTCGCGTGTATGTGGCCGCACAACGCACGACGGCCGAAGAAAGCGGCATGCAAGCCGCCTCAGAATCCCCAGAACATCAACCACCATGCGCTGTCGACGACGGCCAGCCCGACGGCGAACCATGCGAATGCCGCGAGCCGGCGCGGCCATGCCGCATAGCGCCCCGTCACCTTCCACGCGAGCCACGCGCTCCACACGTTGGCACCGACCAGAATCGCGATGCGCACATCGGTTGCCCAGCCGAGCGGCACATGCTCGGCGCGCAGCAACGACAGCGTCGTGGCCGACAGTCCGAGGAACACGCCCGCACCCGCGATCGGGATCAGCGCCTGGGCGAGGTGATGCAAACGCACGCGATCGAAGCGGCCGAGCATCAGCGTCGCGCCGGCCAGCAGCACCAGCAACGCCGTGCCGTACACGAGCCCGGTACCGACGATATAGCTGACGACCAGCCCGCCATCGAGCCAGGAGAACACGTCGTTGCGATCCGGGTAGTGCGTGAGCAGGAACCACGGCGCATTGGTCTCGAGCGGCCACGTGATGTCGTGGTCGATCAGCCAGCCCGCGAGCCATTGCTTGATCTGCACGAACCACGGGCTGACGGTCCAGTGGAACGCGCCGATCGCCACGCCGAGCAGGCCGTAGAGAATCAGTGCGGTGTCCCACGGGTTGGCCTGCTCCGCACCGAGGTTCACGACCTCGTCGGACGGCGAGCGCAGCGACAGCGAAATCGCGTCGCGATGCCCGCTGCAACGACCGCACATATGGCAGGCCGCCGCACCCTTCATGTTGCGCAACGGCACGAGCGGTGCGCAGTTGATCGGAATCACGCGATGACCGTGCTCGCCGTTCTTGTACGAACGGCGCCACGCATCCTCGTCGACCTTGTAGCGCATCGGCGCGAGCCGCGCGAGCAGCCCGAACACGCCGTTGACCGGGCACAGGTACTTGCACCACACGCGTTTTTCGCGACCGTACAGCACGCCGATCACGATCGCGCCGACGGTCGAGCCGCCGAGCACGAACAGCACCGCGAGCGGGTACTGGTACACGCTCACCATCTGTCCGTAGATCGTCGTGATGCCGAACGCGACGAACGGCCAGCCGCCCCACCGGATCCAGCGCGGAATCGGGCCGCCGCGGCCGAACTTGCTCGCGTATTCGGTGAGCGCGCCCTCCGGACACAGCACGCCGCACCAGACGCGTCCGAGCATCACCATCGACAGCAGCACGAACGGCCACCAGATGCCCCAGAACGCGAATTGCGCGATGAGCGTGAGGTTGTTCCACAGATGCGCGGAATCGTCCGGCAGCGGCAACACGGCCGGCACGATGATCAGGAACGCGTAGACGGCGACGACGATCCACTGGATACCGCGGATCAGCGCACCGTGGCGCTGCATCCACTGGCCGGCCTGCGCGAGCCAGCCTGGCTTGACGGCGGCGACAACGCTCATGCCGCGCGACCCGCAGCAACGGCCGGACGGCGGCTCGCGCGCTTCATCAGCAGCCAGACGACCGCCCAGTAGACCGCATAGGCCACCAGGTTGGTCAGCGCCGGGTGTGCGCGATAGCCGGTCAGCGTCGCGACGAGCGAGCCGAACGTGCCCGAATCATCGAGGATCGCGGACGTATCCCACACCTGCGAAATGCCGAGCGGCAGGATTTCCTTGTCGATCAGCTTGTCGACGCCGGTCTGGAACAGGCCCGCACCGAGGAACAGCAGCATCACTTCGGTGACGCGGAAGAAATGCCGCCACGAGAAGTACTTGCCGCCGAGCTGCAGCAGGTAGAACGTGAGGAACGCGAGACCGAGACCGATCACGACCGCGAGCATCTGGCTGCCGTCGACGTGGCCCGACTGGCCGAAACCGAGGCCGTACAGGAAGATCACCGTCTCGCTGCCTTCACGCGCGATCGCGAGCGCGACCAGCACGGCGACGCCCCACCAGTTCGAATCGCGCGTGCTTTGCTGCAGCGATTGCTCCATGTCGCGCTTCAGCGTGCGCCCGTGCCGGCGCATCCACAGCACCATCTGCACGATCAGCACGCACGCGATCAGCACCATCGCCGTCTGGAAATAGTCCTGCGCGTCGCCGGACAACACTTCGGTGAACCCGACCAGCGCGGCGCCGAGGCCGACGGCCATCAGCAGGCCGACAGCGACGCCGGCCCAGAGGAAAGGCAGGCCGCGGCGCGCGTCGTCGTCGCCGTTTTTCAGCCATGCATAGAGAATGCCGACGACGAGCAGCGCTTCGACGCTCTCCCGCCAGACGATGAACAAGATCTGACCCATCGATACCTCCTGACGCGCGGGGCAAGGGACTGGCGCGCCCGCGCGCAGATAAAACGCGTTACTTCGCGACGATCACGCCCTGAGCCTGCTGGTGGAAATCGTCGAAAAACTTGTATTCGCCCGGCGACAGCGGGGCGACGACCACGAATGAATCGGCGCCCGGCGCGAGCACCTTCTCCTTGCGCAACTGCACGCTCTCGAATTCGGCGGCGCCCTTGCCAGTGTTCCTGATCTCGATCTTGAAACGCTGGCCGGCCGGCACTTCGATGCGGGCGGGCGTCAGTTTGCCATCCGTCATCTCGAGCTTGAACGTCGGCAGATCGGCCGCATGCGCCGCGCCGGCAAGCCACAGCGCAGCGGCTGCGGTAACGATTTTCTGGGGAATTTTCATTCTGGGTTCTCTACGCCGACGGCGCGCCGAAGCGCGCCGTTCGTGATGCCACCGATCAGTAACCGCCCTTCTTGCCGATACCGGCGAACGGGAAGTCGTACTCGAGCGTGATGGGCTTGAACCACGGGCCCACGCCCGTTTCCTTGTCGACGTGGCGACCGAACGCCATGTGGCCCGACTGCATCGGCGGCTTGACGACCATCGTCAGGTGATACTTGCCGGGGCCGGCGAGCTTCACGTTGTCGCCGTAGTGCGGGCCGTCGCTCGCGACCATGCCCATCAGGTCGCCTTCGGCCTTCCACTTCGTGTCGCCCTGCTTCGTCAGCTTGTACGTGACCTGCAGGTACGGCATCCAGTCGCCTTCCGCGAAACCGGTCGGGTTGTTCTTGACCGCATGGATGTCGGCCTCGAGGTGAATGTCGGAATCCGACGCCTTGCGCATCATGCCTTCCGGGTCCATCGTGATCGGCTGCAGGTACACCGCGCCGATTTCCATGCCGCCCTGGATCTGCTGCTTGCCGATCGGATACTCGGCCGCCGAGGCCGACATCGCGGCAAGCGCCGCCGCTACCGCAACCGTCGTGCGGATGAACGAAGAACCCAACATGGACACTCCTTGTTATTTGTCTGACTATCTTGACGACATGCGAGCGACCGCCGGGGCCACCCGCTGGAAACACTAACGCGACGAAGAACGTTAATGCGAACTATTCTCAATACATGTGGAGTTTAGCACCGAACCCGTTTCGGAACAAACGGAGAGCGCTGTAAACCCCTGATCCGACAAGGCTTACAGGCGCTTTACCAAAAGGATTCAGTGACGCTTGGAAAGATTTACCGACCGCCGCTGATGTGGTCGCCGACGTTCGCGCCGAACACGCGTTCGCGCAGCACGGCAAGCTGGTCGCGGGTGGCGGCGGCTTTCTCGAATTCGAGGTTCTTCGCGTAGTCGGCCATCTGCTTCTCGAGACGCTTGATTTCCTTCGCGAGTTGCTTTTCCGACATGTCCTCGAATTTCGCTCGCTGCTGTGCTTCCTTCAACTCCGCACGCGCGTCGTCGGCGTTGTAGACGCCGTCGATGATGTCCTTGATGCGCTTCACGACGCCGCGCGGCGTAATGCCCATCTTTTCGTTGTAGGCGATCTGCTTCGCGCGGCGCCGCTCGGTTTCGCCGATCGCGCGCTTCATCGACTCGGTCATGTTGTCCGCGTAGAGGATCGCCTTGCCGTTCACGTTCCGCGCGGCGCGGCCGATCGTCTGGATCAGCGAGCGCTCGGCGCGCAGGAAGCCTTCCTTGTCCGCGTCGAGGATCGCGACGAGCGACACTTCGGGAATGTCCAGACCCTCGCGCAGCAGGTTGATCCCGACCAGCACGTCGAACGTGCCGAGCCGGAGGTCGCGGATGATCTCGACGCGCTCGACCGTGTCGATGTCGCTGTGCAGGTAACGCACCTTGACGCCATGGTCGGCCAGGAACTCGGTCAACTGTTCGGCCATGCGCTTCGTCAGCACGGTGATCAGCACGCGCTCGCCGGCCTTCACGCGGGCGTTGATCTCGGTCAGCACGTCGTCGACCTGCGAGCTCGCCGGGCGCACTTCGATTTCCGGATCGACGAGGCCCGTGGGTCGCACGACCTGCTCGGCGATCTGCCCCGTCACGCGCTTCTCGTAATCGGCCGGCGTGGCCGACACGAACACGACCTGGCGCATCTTGCGTTCGAACTCGTGGAACTTCAGCGGCCGGTTGTCGAGCGCCGACGGCAGGCGGAAGCCGTAATTGACGAGGTTTTCCTTGCGCGCGCGGTCGCCGTTGTACATCCCGTTGAGCTGGCCGATCAGCACGTGCGATTCGTCGAGCAGCATCAGCGCATCGGGCGGCAGGTAGTCGACGAGCGTCGGCGGCGGATCGCCGGGCGCCGCGCCCGAGAAATGCCGCGAATAGTTCTCGATGCCCTTGCAGAAGCCGAGCTCCTGCAGCATTTCGAGATCGAAGCGCGTGCGCTGCTCGAGGCGCTGCGCCTCGACGAGCTTGCCCTCGCGATGGAAGAACTCGAGCCGTTCGCGCAGTTCGTCCTTGATCGTCTCGACCGCGCGCATCACGGTGTCGCGCGGCGTCACGTAGTGCGACGACGGATACACGGTGAAGCGCGGAATCTTCTGCCGCACGCGCCCGGTCAGCGGATCGAACAGCTGCAGCGTCTCGACTTCGTCGTCGAACAGTTCGACGCGCACGGCCATTTCCGCATGTTCGGCCGGGAAGATGTCGATCGTGTCGCCGCGCACGCGGAACGTGCCGCGCTGGAAATCCTGCTCGTTGCGCGTGTACTGCATCGCGATCAGCCGCGCGATCACGTCGCGCTGGCCGAGCTTGTCGCCCGTGCGCAGCGTCAGGATCATCTGGTGGTATTCGGACGGGTTGCCGATACCGTAGATCGCCGACACGGTCGCGACGATCACCACGTCGCGACGCTCCATCAGGCTCTTCGTCGCCGACAGCCGCATCTGTTCGATGTGCTCGTTGATCGACGAATCCTTCTCGATGAACAGGTCGCGCTGCGGCACGTAGGCCTCAGGCTGGTAGTAGTCGTAGTACGACACGAAGTACTCGACCGCGTTGCGCGGGAAGAACTCGCGGAACTCCGCGTAAAGCTGGGCCGCGAGCGTCTTGTTCGGCGCGAACACGATCGCCGGGCGGCCGAGCCGCGCGATCGTGTTGGCCATCGTGAAGGTCTTGCCCGAACCCGTCACGCCGAGCAGCGTCTGGAAGGCAAGGCCGTCGCCGACGCCTTCGACGAGCGTGTCGATCGCGGTCGGCTGGTCGCCCGCGGGCGGATACGGCTGGTAAAGCTGGAACGGCGACCCTTCGAAAGTGACGAATTTGGATTCGTCGAGCGCGTCGCCGACTTCGGCATGATGTTCGGACATGGAATGCGGCCGGAGCAAGGGCAAAGAAAGCATTCTAGCGCTTCGCGGCCGCGCGAACTGCTGTCGGCTCCTGCCGCACGACGGCCGCCCGAAATCGCGATTCGCCGCCGAAACGCGACGGAATCACCGCCCCCGCCAGCGCGAATTCGCTACAATATCAGGCTGCTGCGCTTTCCGGCGTCGCGCCGTGGGTGCGCGGTCCGCTGCGCCCGTCCCGCCGGCTGAAAGCCTGACCCTCTTTTCACTACTGCCGAATCATCATGTCGCTCTTCTCCGCTGTCCAGCTTGCTCCCCGCGACCCGATCCTGGGCCTGAACGAAGCCTTCAACGCCGATGCGCGTCCGACCAAGGTCAACCTCGGCGTTGGCGTGTACACGAACGAAGACGGCAAGATTCCGCTGTTGCGCGCGGTGCGCGAAGCGGAGAAGGCACGTGTCGAGGCCGGCCTGCCGCGCGGCTACCTGCCGATCGACGGGATCGCCGCCTACGATGCGGCCGTGCAGAAGCTGCTGCTCGGCAACGATTCGCCGCTGATCGCGGCGGGCCGCGTGGTCACGGCCCAGGCACTGGGCGGCACGGGCGCGCTGAAGATCGGCGCCGATTTCCTGCGCACCGTGAATCCGAACGTGAAGGTCGCGATCAGCGATCCGAGCTGGGAAAACCACCGCGCGCTGTTCGAAGCGGCCGGCTTCGAAGTCGTCGCCTACCCGTATTACGACGCGGCCACCAACGGCGTGAACTTCGAAGGCATGCTGTCGGCGCTGAACGGCTACGCGGCAGGCACGGTCGTCGTGCTGCACGCGTGCTGCCACAACCCGACCGGCGTGGACCTGACCGAAGCGCAATGGCAACAGATCGTCGACGTCGTGAAGGCGCGCAACCTCGTGCCGTTCCTCGACATGGCCTACCAGGGCTTCGGCGAGAACATCGACGCCGATGCCGCTGCCGTGCGCCTGTTTGCCGCGGCCGACCTGAACGCATTCGTGTCGTCGTCGTTCTCGAAGTCGTTCTCGCTGTACGGCGAGCGCGTCGGCGCGCTGTCGATCATCACGTCGAGCAAGGAAGAAGCCACGCGCGTGCTGTCGCAACTGAAGCGCGTGATCCGCACGAACTACTCGAACCCGCCGACCCACGGCGGCGCGGTGGTCGCAGCGGTGCTCGCGTCGCCGGAACTGCACGCTTCGTGGGTGCAGGAACTCGGCGAAATGCGCGATCGCATCCGCGCGATGCGCAATGGTCTCGTCGAGCGCCTGAAGGCAAGCGGCGTCGATCGCGATTTCAGCTTCATCAACGCACAGCGCGGGATGTTCTCGTATTCGGGCCTGACCTCGGCGCAAGTCGATCGCCTGCGCGACGAGTTCGGCATCTATGCGGTCGGCACGGGCCGGATCTGCGTCGCCGCGCTGAACACGCGCAACCTCGACGCGGTCGCCAATGCGGTCGCAGCAGTCCTGAAGTAAAGCCGCGTCGGGCGGCAGCCGTCACCAGGCCCGCCCTGCCGACATGAAAAACGCGCTCCACGGAGCGCGTTTTTTGTACCGTTCAGCGCGGTGGGCGGCTATGCCGCCCGCCCTGCGTTACTGCATGAACCAGCCGTGGCTGACGACCACCGACTGGCCCGTGAGCGCGGCGCTCGGGAACGCCGACAGGAACAGCACCGTCTGCGCGACGTCCTGCACCGTCGTGAATACGCCGTCGACCGTGTTGCCAAGCATCACCTTCTTGATCACTTCCTCTTCGCTGATGCCGAGCTCCTTCGCCTGCTCCGGAATCTGCTTGTCGACCAGCGGCGTGCGCACGAAGCCCGGACACACGACGTGCGAGCGCACATTGTGCTTCGCGCCTTCCTTCGCCAGCACGCGCGCCAGGCCGAGCAGACCATGCTTGGCCGTCACGTACGCCGACTTCAGCGGCGACGCTTCGTGCGAGTGCACCGAACCCATGTAGATCACGACGCCGCCGCGATCGTCCTTGTACATGTGCTTGAGCGCGGCCTTCGTCGTCAGGAACGCGCCGTCCACGTGGATCGCCTGCATCTTCTTCCAGTCGGCGAACGAGTAGTTCTCGATCGGGTTGACGATCTGGATACCCGCGTTCGACACGAGGATGTCGACCGAGCCGAACGCTTCGGCCACCTTGTCGATACCGGTGTTCACGGCTTCCTCGTTGGTCACGTCCATCGCGATGCCGATCGCCTTGCCGCCTGCCTTGTTGATCTCGTCGGCGACCGCGTTCGCGCCGTCCTGGTTCAGGTCGGCGATCGCGACGGCCGCGCCTGCCTTGGCGAGCTCCAGTGCGATTTCCTTGCCGATGCCGCTCGCGGCGCCCGTGACGACTGCGGTCTTGCCGCTCAGATCTGCTGCCATATCCGTCTCCTTCCGTTATCGGATCGAATAAAACACGCGCCCGCCGCATCCGCGCTCATCGCGAAATCGTGGCGGGGCGTGCCAGGCGTCATTGTGCACGATCGGCCCCACCGTTCGCGTGCAAAACGTCTAAGCTTAAGGTCGGTTCCGTTCAGCAGGAGATTCTCATGCACTATCGACGGCTAGGCCGCTCCGGCCTGCAAATCAGCGAGCTTTCCCTCGGGTCGTGGGTGACATACGGCAACCAGGTCGATCAACGGGTCGCGCGCGAATGCCTCGCCGCGGCACGCGATGCGGGCGTCAATTTCTTCGATAACGCCGAGGTCTACGCCGGCGGCAAATCCGAGGAAATCATGGGCCACGCGCTCAAGTCGCTCGACTGGCCGCGCGTCAGCTATATCGTGTCCACGAAGTTCTTCTGGGGGCTCGCGGAAGCCCCGAATCAGTATCACACGCTGAACCGAAAATACCTGCTGAATGCGATCGACGGCTCGCTGCGCCGGCTGCAGCTCGACTATGTGGACCTCGTCTATTGCCATCGTCCCGATCCCCATACGCCGATCGAGGAAACCGTCTGGGCGATGAGCGACATGATCGTGCGCGGCAAGGCGCTGTACTGGGGCACGTCGGAATGGAGCGCCGACGAGATCCGCGCGGCATGCGAGATCGCCGAGCGGCATCATCTGCACAAGCCGGTCGTCGAACAGCCGCAGTACAACCTGTTCCACCGCACCCGGGTCGAGCAGGAATATGCGCGGCTCTACGACGATTACGGCCTCGGCCTCACGACCTGGAGCCCGCTGGCGTCGGGGCTGCTCACCGGCAAGTACCGCAACGGCGTGCCAGCCGGCAGCCGCGCGCAGTTGCAGGGCTACGACTGGATGCGCGAACGGCTGACCGATCGGGCCGCCAACGACATCGTCGAGCGGCTCGGCGAGATCGCCGCCGAACTCGGCTGCAGCACCGGCCAGTTGGCGATCGCGTGGGTACTGTCGAATCCGTGCGTGAGTTCGGTCATCACGGGTGCATCGCGGATCGACCAGATCGGCGACAACATGCGCGCGCTCGAGGTTGCCGCGAAGCTGACGCCGGATGTGAAGCAACGCATCGAGGCGGTGGTCGGCGACGCATACGAGTGAGGCGACTCGCGTACAATACGCGGCCGCATCGGCGCGCGGCCTCACGGCCGCGCACGATCGCCCGCTTTCATCGATTCACCCTTCGTTTCAGGCAGCCAGCCATGCTCAGTTATCGTCACGGTTTTCACGCAGGCAACCACGCGGACGTGCTCAAGCACGCCGTCGTCGTCCAACTGCTGCGCTACCTGAACAAGAAAGACAAATCGTACTGGTACATCGATACGCACGCGGGCGCCGGCGTGTACTCGCTGCGCGACGGTTATGCAGCGAAGACGTCGGAATTCGATACCGGCATCGGCCGACTGTGGAACGAAAAGAACCTGCCGGAGGCGCTCGGCGACTATGTGGATGAAGTCCGCGCGCTGAACGACGACGGCGAACTGCACTTCTACCCGGGCTCACCGTACATCGCATGGCGATCGATGCGCGAGCAGGATCGTATGCGCCTGTTTGAAATGCACACGACGGAAATCGATGTGCTGCGCCACAATTTCCGCGATGCGGGGCGACGCGCGATGATCTTCGCCGGTGACGGCTTCGAAGGTATCAAGGCGCTGCTGCCGCCGCCGCCGCGACGTGCACTCGTGCTGATCGATCCGTCCTACGAGGACAAGAAGGACTACGCGCGCACGGTGAGCTGCGTGACGGAATGCCTGAAGCGTTTCGCGACCGGCTGCTATGCCATCTGGTATCCGCAGGTCACGCGGACGGAATCGCAGCGCTTTCCCGAGCAGTTGAAGCGCCTGCAGCCGAACAACTGGCTGCACCTGACGCTGACGGTGTCGAATCCGCCGACCGACGGGCTGGGCCTCTACGGCAGCGGGATGTTCATCCTCAATCCGCCGTATACGCTCGCCCAGAGCATGAACGAGGTTCTGCCCTACCTGGTCGAGATGCTGGGACAGGATAGCGGCGCTCGCTGCCAGATCGAGCACCGCGGCAACTGATCCGGCGACCGGCCGTTACGGCTGCGGTCGCGGCGCGAGCCTCGGCTGATAGGCGGGTTGCCCGTCCCAAGCGGGAACATTGATATACGGGGCGACGAACAATGGAACCGACGTGTTCGGCGCCTGCCCGGCCGGAGCGCGCATGCCTGCCGGCTCGACGATCGGCTGCGACGACAGCGGTGCCGTCTGCAGCACCCATCCTCCCTTGCCGTCCTGGATACCGCGCTGCGTATCGAGCACCAGCGGTTTGGACAATGTCGCGGCACCAGCCGCGAGGCCATGGACGAGCACAGCCGCGCCCACAACGAGACGCGCGCGGGCACTGCGACGCACATCGACACCCAAACGCATGATCGTGTCCTTCAGGATGAAAAGCAGGTCCATACCATAGCGCTGCACCGACGATTTCGCCAGATCCGACGCACAAAAAAACAAAGCCCCGTCAATACGGGGCTTGCTTATCGTTCGGCGCCGCTCGGCACCTGACGGGGACTGCGATTACAGCGAGTAGCCGTTGGTTTCGAGCGAGCGGATGCGGCTCTCGAGCTGGACGATGTCCGACGACGTGGCGAGGTAGGCCTCACGGCGCTCACGTTCTGCGGATTCGAACCAGTTGCTCAGCTTTTCGACGATGTAGGCGATCATGACGTTCTCCAAGG
The DNA here is from genome assembly GCF_029522185.1 of Burkholderia sp. IO2. Taxonomy (NCBI): domain Bacteria; kingdom Pseudomonadati; phylum Pseudomonadota; class Betaproteobacteria; order Burkholderiales; family Burkholderiaceae; genus Burkholderia; species Burkholderia sp. IO2. The sequence goes on from NZ_JAKWFH010000083.1 coordinate 22,085, forward strand.
AAGAGGGACCCCTGGTGAATCGAGATTCAGGGATTTCCCGTATAGGGTTATCCCGAATTATAGCGACGCCGCACCAAGATGCTAGTGAAATACTTGCATGGCAACCATTCCCATTTGGAATGGACTGAGGCGAACATCACATAACCCATTGATTTGATGGATATTGCTCCAGGGCATGTTTTTAGGCTCGAGAACACGCACTAATTTGGTTCATCGACCGGGTCGGCAAGGCGCGCCAAAATCGGGCATTCAGGTCGTCCGTCACCATGGCAGTGCGCGGCGAGGTCGGCCAGCGTGTCGCGCATGTCGCTCAGCTCCGCGATGCGTTTGTCGAGTTCGGCCACATGCTCGAGAGCGATCGATTTCACTTCGGCGCTGGCGCGTGAGCGATCCTGCCAGAGCATCAGCAGCTTGCGAATGTCCTCGACGAGAAAGCCGAGCCGTCGCGCCTGACGGATGAACCGCAGGGTATGGACTTCGTCCGCACCGTAGATCCGGTAGCCGGCATCGGTGCGCTTGCTCGGCGCAAGAAGGCCGACTTGTTCGTAGTACCGGATCATTTTTGCGCTGACCCCGGATTCGCGCGACGCGTCGCCGATATTCATTCCTCGCCCTCTGCCCTCAAAACCTGGTTTCGAACACGAACGTCGGCGGATGCCATCGTCGACGACAGTTCGATCGTATCAAATCGCGGGACTTTGTTCGGGGGACGGCTTGGTGGCGGGAGCCGGAGGATCTGATCTGGCGCGCATACCGTTTCGCGCTTCGCCGCATGCTTTTTTGGCGCGCCAATGCAAAAACCCCCGCCTTTCGGGCGGGGGTTTCTGGCTTAGGGAGCCTGACGATTACCTACTTTCACACGGGAATCCGCACTATCATCGGCGTAGAGTCGTTTCACGGTCCTGTTCGGGAT